>NZ_JAMPKJ010000005.1 GCF_039962115.1 Funiculus sociatus GB2-C1
TTGTCATGAATAGATGGCTGTTGTGTGGTAACTCTAGCCTCTCATGTCCCTCTACCCTTTTTCACAAATTCCCCGCGGCTATTGGCTTTCACCTACTTCTGTCAGGCAGTCAGGGAAAAAGTCTTACCTAGTCCCTAGTTCCTAGTCCCCAGTCCCCAACCTTTACTGATTTTCTGCCAAGCGCTTGAGGGAAATAGTGGCAGCAGCAGAAACTTGGGGATGGCTATCTTTTTCTAAGTAATTAAGAGCTGATATACTCTTATCACTCTTCAGGTGTCCCAAGGCTTCTGCTAAACGCTGACGAACCAGCCAATCTTCTGACTGAGCAAAGCGGAGAATTTTATCTACAGATTCTACTGCTTTGATTTCTCCCAAGGCTGCGATCGCTGCTTGTTGCAATACTACTTCTGGGCCATCTAATGCCCGCATTAGCACCTCAAAGGCGCGGGGGTCTTTTAAATTGCCTAAACTAACAGCAGCACTGAACCGCACTAACCAATCTGTATCTTCGTAGAAAGCTCTTACCAAAGGTTCAAATCCTCTGATATCGGCTAGATAACCTAACGCACCAGCCGCATCAGCCCGGATACCGTAATCCGGATCTGTTTCTAACAACTTTGCCAAAATTGGAAAGCATTCTTCGGTCGGTTTTACACCTAGTGCAAATACTGCCATTGAACGAATTTGCAGATTTTCGTCATTTAAAACTTTTTTAATTAAAGGCACTGCCTCGTCTGGTGCAACTTGACGCAACGAAGCAAGAGCAATCATGCGATCGCGTGAATTTGGACTTTCTAACTGTTCGCCAATCTCTTTTAAACTGGGATGACTCATAATATTCTAAGCTTTTTAATAAATCTTAACATATTAAAAAATGGTAAGGGGGTAATAAGGAGTTGGGCAATCACCCCATTACCCGCACTTTACTTAAGGCGAAAGCGTCCCAAATGTTCTTCGCCTTGACGTTTTGGTATGGAATTTGTCACTGGTTCTAAGGAAAGAATTTCAAAATCTGTCTCAAAGTAGTGGCGAATTTCTGCGGGTGTTACACCAAAAGGAGGGCCACCCGGACGATTATGGGTGAAAAATAAGCCAATCAATTCTCCTTTAGGCTTCAACAAAGAGCTTACTAATTGCACGTAGGCTGGACGCTGTTCGGGGGAGATGGCGCAGAAGCAAGTATGCTCAACGGCGTAGTCAAAAAGTTTTAGAAACTCCGCTGGTAATTCAAAAATATCGCGTTGCAAAAATTGGGCGGTGCTACCAGTGGCATTAGCCAAAGATGTTGCGGATGCGATCGCACTCGGTGCCAAATCAACCCCGATTGTTTCAAAGCCATAACGAGCAAATAGCAAGGCATCATAACCGCGACCGCAGCCGAGAACAACTGCGCGACCAACAGGAAGTTGAGACGAATTTAGGAGACTTTCCAAAGGCGGTGCTGCCTCACCTAAATCCCAAGGAGTTGTTCCTGCTTGGTAGCGATTTTCCCAATCATTAGGTTCAGTCACTGATTGCATAATTGGTAGGTAATTGTGAATTTTGAATTAATCCTTCTTGTAACTCCTAAGTTTCCCATCCTCAAGGGTAAAACTAGCAATTTTCCAAGGCTGGATTCTGATAGATTGCTCGGCGGGAAACACTTCAGCTGCATCAATGGGACGCTCTAATAAATCAATAGGATGCGATATTGATAATCCCAAATCGCTTTTAAGTTGCATCTGTGCCTCTTCTCCGTGACATTCGTAGCACCGCAAAATCCATTGTTGCGGATTATCTTCTGACTGTTTCAACGCCATCAAAATCAAATTTTCAGCTTGTAAATCTAAAAATTGACCAACAGCAGGTAAAGACGAATTTTGTTGATTTACTGATGGCAACACTATCGCTTGCAAAGGTATATTTAGCTCATAGCCGCGTCGCACTGTATGGGCGGACTGCCAAGTGCCGGAATGAGGATATAGAGCATAAGTAAATTGATGCTTGCCTTGGTCTGCTTCTGGGTCAGGCCAAGTAGCACTGCGTAATAATGTTAGGCGTAATTCTGAAGGTTGAGCATCGTAACCGTATTTACAATCATTTAGCAAGCTGACACCGTAGTTATTGTCGCCCAGGTCAGCCCAACGCAATGCGCTGACTTCCCATTTTGCTTTTTCTTGAGGTGTTTGTGGTTGGGTGGGACGGACAATAGTACCGCAGGGAATTTCGTATGTCGCTGAATCTGTCGTCACGGTAAGCGGGAAAGCAGCTTTTACTAATACGTGACGTTCTTGCCAATCTACAGTAGTGACAATTTTCAGCACTGGCGATTCAGCTTCCAGCAGGTAATCTTGGCAAAATTCCGATTCACCCAACTGCCTCACGACGCGCAGACGAGTTTGCACTAATCCTCGTTCTACCCACTGAATAGATTTTAACTCGGTTGGAGGTAAGGCATTTTCGGTATAGTTGGGATCTATGTTCCAAGCATCCCAATATTGTCCGCTATCTTTGAATGCTTGTAGTTGATTTCCGCCGGATTTATTTATAACTTCTCTATGATTAACTCTGTCGAAAACGCTGCTTAAATCCCCTGTCTCACCGTCCACAATTACCCGCAAAAACTGATTTTCTAAAACCCAATTTTTTATGCTATTACTATCAGTATCTTGACAGGTGGCATTTTCTCCCGGTATGCTACTGCTAAAATACCCTTCTTGTTGCTGATTTAGGGAAAAATCGTCTTTTTTACATAGCCAAAAAACGCGATAACCCAAGCCGGGGATACTTTTGGCAAGAAACAGTAGAGTTGATGCCTCACCGAGTTGAACAGGCATTTTTTCCCCAACCGATGCACAAATTTGCCACCTTTGTGCAGAATCTGGTAAGTTGAGGGTAACGACCTGAGATCGTTGCCAGTTAAGGGAATTGAAGACAATAACAGGTAAAGCGTCGGGTTGCGGTGGTGGAGGAAGAGAGATAGAGGAAGCGATCGCACTCAAAGATTTCGCCAATATTTCCTCACCCACCTGTTCTACTTCCTGCCAAGCTTGGTTTGCCTCCACAAAGACTTGAGGAATCGAAGTTCCCGGCAGAATATCGTGAAATTGGTTGAATAGGACTTTTTTCCAGGCGGATTCTAACTCATCTTTGGGATAAGCCGCATTTGTAGTGATAGTTGCGAGAGAGGCGAAGAGTTCGGCTTGGTACAACAAACCTTCAGTGCGACGTAGAAAGCGCTTTTGGTCAGCGTGCGTAGTGTAGCAGCCGCGATGGAATTCTAGGTAAAGTTCGTCTTCCCAGGTAGGAATTGGGAATGGCTCCTCTGCTAACTTATCGCTAATTTGCTGTAAATAGTTGAGAGTAGAGGTAAATTCGAGGCGGGGGAAAAAGGGAGACTTTTCCCAACGCTGTTGGACTTCTAACATATCGCGGGTGGGGCCGCCGCCGTGATCGCCAACACCAGGAAGCCAAAGAGCATCTTGCAGATTAGTTTGTTTTTGCCAATCAAAGGCGTAGGATGACATCTTTATCGGGTCGATACCTTCACCGATGGGGGGAGACATCAGACTAAAAATCTCCGACCCATCAGGCGATCGCCACCAAAAAACACTATAGGGAAATTCTGTAGTGTCGTTCCAGCGCAACTTCTGGGTGACAAAATATTCAATGCCGCCAGATAAAAGAAACTGCGGGAGAGTCGCACAAAAGCCAAAAGTATCTGGCAACCAAGCGACCTTACTCACCTGACCAAATTTTTCTTGGACGTAACGCTGACCGTAAAGTAACTGACGAACAATCGACTCCCCACTAATTAAATTAAGCTCAGGTTCCACCCACATTCCGCCGACAACTTCCCAACGTCCAGCAGCAACCTGTTGTTGAATAGCAGAAAATAAATCAGGGCGATGCTGCTCAATCCAGCCATAAAGCGCTGGCGTAGAATGGCAAAACGTCAGATTAGGGAACTCCTGCTGTAACCCAAGAACAGATTCAAAAGTGCGTTGGGCAGCAACCCAAGTTTCACCAACAGGCCATAGCCAAGCTAAATCCAAATGAGCATGACCAACCAAACAGATTACTGCTTCTCTTCCCTCTGCGCTCTCTGTGCCTCTGCGGTTAATCCCTCTTGTCCAATGCAGCAGATTTTCACGAAGAGTAGAAAGCGATCGCATAAACTTCTGACCATCTGGTAATGCTTCCCAATCAATTTGGGAAACAGCTGCGGCTAATATTTCAAGTTTTTCCGGTGCCTCTTCTAGATAGCGGTGTAATACAGCTAACTCAGAAGCGACAAAACCCGGTTCCAAAGTAGATTCATACACGCAAAGCGAATTTACCAACGCCCCATCATCATGTCCCGGACTTACCAGCCGCAAGACAACCGTAATTACCTCACCCGGAGTAACAGAGGGGCTGAGTAGAACCCGTGTAGAACAATCAAATAAATCTCCCTCTTGCACCAACTTACCATTAACAAAGATTTGGGCAGAATCAGCCCACCAAGTCAGCACCAGACGTAACGCCAAACCCGTTAAAGGGAAACCAGACAAATCTTGGGGAATTAAGAATTGTTGAGCAAGCCATAAAACTTGTCTTCCCCCACTCCAAGCGATATGTTCTTTAGCATTAGGTTGGACAACTTGCCAATTATTCCACTCAGCGTCGAGTGCTTCCGAAACTGGGATATCTGCGGTACAGTAACGCCAATGGAGTTTAACATTCGCCTGAGTCAGCGCATACAGCTTTTCAATCGCTTCCGAAATCTGGCGGCTGCAAGGCTGAGATATAAAAGGTGTCTTGGAATCGGTCATTTTTAGATAGAATCAGGGCATCTACTATTTTGAGCTTTTTAGCACTTAGCTTTTTAGCATTTAGCAAAATGTCCCCCTCTTCTACTGGTCGCTATCAAAGCCGATTATTTAATTTTCTATCTCAAGCGTCCCTCAAGTTGAAGGATGAAGGCGATCGCGCCTTTCGGAATTTAAAAGTAGCAACGGTTTGGGGAGTGCAAATTCTGCTTTATCCTGTATATTTGCTAGTTCAAACTTTCCAATTAGCAGGAAAGCAGTTACAGCAAGCAGCGCCAGAAGGATTTCCCCAATTAGACGCTTCTAATAAGGATAACCAAAAAAACCGTTCTTCCTCCCAAACAACTCCCGCCGCAGATACACCAATTCAGCAAGTGCTACTCGCACTCAGTGGCGGGAAAAGTGAAATTTCAAATCCAGCGCTAGCAGCTAGTGGGAATGAATTTCTCAATTTCTTGACAGATACTGTTAATCGCGTGTCTGCGGCGTGGTGGGGATTCAAATTATTTAATAATAACTCTCTTGCTCGTAGTTCTCAGCCGGAAAATTTAACTCTCCAACCTGCTTTTCTCAAAGAGAAGGGGGGAAAATTATTCTTTACTCCGCTTTTAGGGGAAGGGTTAGCCGAATCTTCCGAGTCTTGTGCGCTGACAATTCAACTGAGTGAGGATGTATTACCCTACACTAAGACATCCATCAGCACTTCTCCACAATCATCGGAGGTATCTCCAGCAGAAATTAAAGTGCAGGGAGTGGCGACACTATTAAATACCCGTTGTTTGGTACTCGTCACAGCCGAAAATCAAATTCTGGATATTCTTAGCCATCAGCAACAGCAAAAATTACAACAACGCATCAGTTGGGAATTGGCTGATTACTGGCATCAGTTGCGGTTAGTGCAAGCATCAGCTAGAAGATCCCGAATGCGATTGCAGCCTCCCGTTGACCAAAGAAATATCTTACCACCAGTGCGGGTCTTTTGGGGATTGATGGCTTGGGTGCAAAGAGGGCCAGTTGCGATCGCGGCTAATGTCTTCCAAGAAATCACTTTTGGCAGCACAGTCACCCAGTCGCCCAGCCGCACAGCTACACAGCCGCAGGAAAGTAATATCACCCTTCATCCTACATCTTTCATCTTTCAGCTTGACCGCACAGTTGCTGAAATAGAAGTGCGACAACAAGACTTTTTAGCGAATCTGAAACCCGGTTCTCTGGAATTAGAGAAAATTTATCAATTTCCCCTACAGCGTCTACAAACTTTATTCGACAAGCCAAAACAGCAACCTACGTCTCCCGATGTTACCGATACCCAAAGTCTGAAAATTCAAGCGTTAATTCGGGCAGCAATTGACTACTTTTTTGGCAAGGGAGACGGTAAATTTCCCAGTCAAGAAACACCAGTAATTAATTCAGGTTCTAACAGGGAAATTAATCAGTTAAAAGGTCGCAATTGGACTTCAATGTTTTTACGTCAACCCAGTAGGGAACTTGCAGCAGCCGATGTTGCCGACCCGTGGTTAACGATGGACGATTTATTCGGTAAAACTGCACCTACAAAAGAGAAAATAAACAACGCTCAACAGACTTCTCAACTGTCAGGAACGAAGACAAGAATTGCTCTCCCTGTAGCCGAAAATACAGAGGTTTCTGTTAAAAATTCTATCTGGAATGTTGTTAAGCGTAACCTGTTCCGACAAAATGATTTACCGCAGTCGGAACCTGCAACAACTGGGGAAATAATTCATCGAAAGGCTTCTAGTGTAACTACTCAGAAAAAAGAGGTTGTACGCAAATCTAAAACCTCAGTTGCCAGGACTCGGCAACTGCCAGTAACATCTGTGTTAGACGCAACACACGCTGGCGTTAATAGCGCTAATGCAAACGCGATCGCACCCGTCACAGGAAACCGCTTCGCTACCCATACCCCAGATTGGATAGAAGCAGATGCACAACCTGCTGGATATGTCAAGCACCCCTTAGAATATTTACTGGAATGGCTAGATGCGGCGATGCTTTGGCTGGAAAATCTGCTGGTGAAAATTTGGCAATGGGCGAACAGAAAGACAAAAGGAAGAAGGTAACTCTCAACTACCCATTTTCCAGATTCTTTTCTCGGTGGTTCTCTATCATATGTTCGCAGGCAACTGCCATATTATTTTGGATCGTTGCCGATTTTTCGGGAAAGGCTTCGCGGGTGTAAACTTGTAATGCGTCTTTGTAGGCAGCGATCGCTATTGTTAAATTTTGGGCTTTGTCGCCCTGAATCCGATCGCGGTAGGCATTGCCGAGATTATTTTGCACCATCGCCCAATCTTCCGGAAAGGCATCGCGGGTATAAACTTCCAACGCCGCTTTGTAAGCAGCGATCGCTTTTTCTAAATTAAGAGTGCCATCGCCCTCATTCCTGTTGCGGTACGCATTGCCGAGATTGTTTTGCGTCGTCGCCCACTCTAGGGGATGATCGCGAGTAAAAATTTTAACAACTATTTCGTAAAGAGCGATCGCAATTTCCAAGTTGCTTTCTCTATCCCCTAAGGGGAACTGCGCCATCATGTTACTCAAAGTACCTAGGGTGGCAGCAAATAATGGTGCTTCTTTTGACTTTAGTTGCAGCAAAGTTGCCATTGCCCACTGCTGCAAGATTTGGGCAAATTTCCGATCCAATTTTTCCAGATTGCCTTGTAGCAGTGGATACACTACATACGGGTCGCCATTGCTATCCGAGGTTGCCTGCAAAAGTCGGGTTAAGAAATTCAGATACGCTTGGGAAGCTACTGGTGAAAAGTTGACCATTTCACCGACTAACGGGGCTGCAACATTTTGCAACCACTCGGCGGCTTCTGTATCGCCCCGTTCTAAAAGCATTGCGGCTACTCCTGCCATCGTCTTGATTAACCCAGCATCGATTAGCCCTGAATTAATCTGCAAAACCTCTCTTTCTTTGCCGCGATCGCAATTGAGTAGCGCTTGAATAATCTTGAGATAAGCTTCGAGGTGCTTTTCGTTCATGAACAATAAATCTACCTGTTGATAGATTTATTGTTCCCTAAATTTCTCAGAAATGTACCTACAAATTTATAGTTTGTTAAAAGGTACGATTAAAAAAAATTCCAAATCTCACAAAAGATACGTTTTAAGGCTCCAAAAACGTTTCCACTTTGCCATCAGGACTAAGAACGACACGGATTTGGGCATTGCGATCGCTTTCAATAGCAGAAACAAACGGTTTCCCTGGCGCAGGCATTCCCGTGTTGTCAATATACCTAACTGAAGCTTCTCCTAAAGGTCGAATGCGCTCAATTGAGCCATCCGGATTCAGTTGCAGATAGTATTGCAGAGTTTGTTTCAAATCTGCGGGTGGCTTCCAGCGCTGTTGAAGGTATTCTCTGATTTGCGCTACCTGAGGAATAGTGTCAAATAACCTGCCATCATTGGTAGCCGACCTATTATTTGATGCCAGCTCGCGCCTTCCCGCAGGTGGGGCAACACCGCGAGTAGCCACCTGAGCAGGAGCATCGTTGCTAGATGCCGAACCGGGATTAAGTAAAGGAAGATCTGGAAGTGGGGGAGGCGTAACCGGAACACTGGCGTTACTTGGCGACCCTGAAGCGCTTTCACCCCCAGAATTGCCAGTCTGCGACGGCACTATGGGCGCACTCACACCACTTTGACTGGGGATAGGCTGAAACCTATCAGGACTAAGAGTTGGTTTTACTGCTGGCTCAGGAGGTGCTTTCAGGACTGGCAGCTGTTGCCGATTGCCAGGGGCTGCGGGTGGGAAAAGTGGCTCTTGGGGTGGGGCTGGGGCTGAGGTTCGAGCTTGGGGAAGTGTACTAAAAGAGGGGGGGCTAATGTTTCTAGGGGGAGGGGGGAGCGCAGTCAGAGGGGCAGGTGCAGTCAGAGGCGACGGCGAAACGACTATGGGAGAAGAAGATAACGCACCTGGAGAGGGAGATAAGGAAGGCGTGGGCGACGCAGAAATCAACGGCGGCGGCGTTGGCGCTCCTCCTTGGAAGGGTGTTGGCGTTACTAGCGGCGACTGCGCTGTGTTTGGCAGTTGAGCGGTGGTTGTGGGTGTAGCTTGAGGTGTGGATGCAGTTTGCACTACCGCATTCTGTGATTCCAGTAGTTTTACCATAACTGCTGTCAAACCCACTCCCAGCAGAAAAATTGCCGCTGTCCGACTCCAAGCGGGGGGGTTAGAAAGCAATTTGTGGCGCTTGAGGCTCGGCAAAGCGACAAGTTCAGTCGCGTATTCATCTAAGGCTGTCGCTAAGTCGAATAATTGCAACACGCTCAGGGTAACGACTGGCCCTGTTTCTTCTGTTGCCATCTGCCCTAAAAACAGGTCGTGGGAAAGTAAACCTCTCGGTTGCAAATAGGGGGTTAAGGTGCGAGGGTACGATCCTATGGGGACAACATCTGGGTTTTGCAGTGTTGTAACTGGGACGCCTGATGCTGGTTCTTCTTGGGCTGCGGCTGTCTGAATCTTCGTCGCCGGAGGCTCGAAAGAAGACTGCTGGAGGAAGTTCTGCACGTAGCTAGTAACGCCTTCATACAAGGCTTCCAGATCAGCGCGATCGCCCTGAATTGTCACTCGTTTATCTTCTGGCTGGCGCGGATCGTCAAAGCTCAGCTCAAATCGTAGATGTTTCAGCACTGGTTGTCCTGCCCAGCGGGACAGGGGCGAGTTTTTCGCCTTTATTTCCAGCGTACAGGTGGGGGGAGTATAGCGTCTCAAAACCATTTTGCTAATTCAAGGATTGCTAATTGTTAGCGGGCGCGATCCAAAAGTGCTAACCAGAGGCGGCGATGACCGTTAGGGCTACTGTAAAACAGTAAATCAATCAGAAGTTTTAAAGCCAGGTGGGTTAAGGAGTCAGTTGATACGTTTTCTCCTTCGTCCATGCGTTCTTGATATGTGTTACTAAAGGCATCGAGATAGTCTCCTAATAACGATGCTTGATGTGGTTCGCGGTTTTGCTCGGTTAGCTGTTCGAGTAGGGCAACAGCGCGACGGATTAGCTCTTGGTGTTGTTTGGCAAGATGGCAGATGATTAAAACAAGCGATCGCGCTTCCTCTACATCTAGCTTTTTCCGGCCTCCCTGGCTCTTCCGCATTGGGTTAGATTGTCGCAGTCGCCACAAAGCTACCCGATCTGCCACTATTGACTCTAAATTCAGTTCAGCTGCTGCCTGAAGTATCGCCTCGGAACCTATGTTCGCCAATGCTTCCAAAGCCAATAAAACTAAATCCAGTTGAGCTTTGATGTTGTCCAACTGAATTTCATTCGGCTGTTGGGGAAGGGGCAAATCATCCCACTGCGGGGTTGATGCAGGTGTCTTCACGATGGAGGTCATATCTTTAGAGTAGGTGACGAGACTAGCTGTAACTTCACCGTTACCAGTCTTGAAACCAGACTCTCACGATTTGGAGAAGTTTCACAAGTCTTAGTCAAGAGCTAATGGCTAATGGCTATAACAATTAGCCATTAGCTCTTAACGCTATTTAATATAAGCAATTGTGACACCTGTGCCGCCTTCTGATGTGCCAGCTAAAGAAAAACTCTCGATTTGCGGGTGCTGTTTCAAGAATTCGTGGACTCCTTCTCGTAATTTTCCGGTTCCTTTGCCGTGTATTATCCACAGGCAGCCAGACTCCATTGCTTTAGCGATCGCTTTCTCTATAACTACTTCTGCATCAGCTACTCGACTACCCCGAATATCGATAGTATTTTGAGAAGTGCGAATTACTGGCTTCGGGCTGGGGGTTGGGGTTTGCGAATCAGATTTTGGATTTTGGTTTTTGGCTTGACTTTGTTTTTGTTCCTTGTTCTTGACTAGCTGTTCCGGTTTTTGACCATCTAGAGATTCAATATCTTCCAGCTTCACGGTCATTTTCATTAACCCGAAGCGGACAGTGAATTCTCCATCTTCGTCTGGATTAGTCAGCACTTCGGCGGTTTGATTTAAGCGAGGAATGCGGACGCGATCGCCACTTTTGGGATTAAACCCTGGTTTTTGTTTGGGTGGCGGCGATGGTGGGATATAACGTTCGGCAATTTGATTTAAGGCATTGGTTGCACCTTGGGCATCTTGAGCGGTAGCATTTCCTTGCTGTAAACGCCGAATTACTTGGGCAATTTCTCCCTTGGCTTGATTTAGAGCTTCCGCTACTGCTCTTTCTTGCGAAAGCTTTAAATCCCGCTCCCGTTCTTGCAAATTTGTTGCTTTTCGCGAAACTTCTTGATAAAAACGTTCTGCTTGTTGCAACAACTCTTGAGCTTCTTGCGCCTTGGTTTCTTGGCTGCGGCGTTGTGCTTCAAGTCCAGCAATCACCTGGTTGATGTCTTCGGATGCACCACCCACCAAACTTTGAGCATCTTCGACAATTTCCGGATTTAGTCCCAAACGTCGGGCAATTGTCAGGGCGTTAGAACGTCCGGGAATTCCCCATAATAGCCGATATGTAGGGCTGAGGGTACGATCGTCAAACTCTACGGAGGCATTTTCAAAGCGTTCGTCTTCATATTTCAGCGCTTTGAGTTCGCCAAAGTGGGTGGTGGCGATAGTCAGTTGGGCGGTATTTGCCAGATATTTTAAAAGAGCGATCGCTAATGCGCTTCCTTCCGCCGGATCTGTACCCGCACCGACTTCATCCAGCAGAATTAGGGATTGGGGATTGGGGATTGGGGATTGGGGATTGGGGATTGGGGATTGGGGATTGGGAACAGCTAATTCTTGTTCTTCCTCAGTTCCTGTATTACTTATCGCTTTTAAAATCCGACTAATGCGGCGAATATGACCAGAAAAGGTAGATAAACTCTGCTCAAGTGACTGTTCATCCCCAATATCAGCCAAAACCAGGTCAAACCAGGGCAATTCTACTGGCTCTCTGGCTGGCACAAATAACCCCACCTTCGCCATCAGTGCTGCTAACCCCAGCGTCTTCAAGGTGACAGTTTTACCGCCAGTATTAGGCCCGGTAATCGTTACTACCCGAATTTGCGGATGAACCAGTAAATCCACTGGTACAACTGCGCTACCTTGTTCGTGTCGCTGCTGCCACACCAACAGAGGATGACGCAACTGCCGCAGGGTGATGGGTTCGCCTGCATCACGTTCGATAAATTTGGCTGGATTTGCTTCTAACCAATAACTGTATCTGGCTCTAGCTGTTGCCAAATCTAAAGTGGTTGCCACTGCCAATAACTGTTCTAAATCTGGCTTAACTGCTGCCACTTGTTGAGTTAAAGCTTGGCGAATGGCTTCTTCTTCAGCTTGTTCTTGCCGTCGTACCTGCCGCATTTGATTTCCCAGCTGCACGATCGCATTTGGTTCAATAAACAGCGTTGCACCGCTGCTTGAGGTGTCGTGGACTATACCGGGAATGGCATCTTTTTGGGGTGCTTTGACAGAAATCACAAAGCGATCGCCCCGCTGTTTTATAGTCGGTTCCTGTACTGCATTGCTTTGACGCTGCAAAATTCCCTGCAATGTCTGATAAATGCGATCGCGCAATTGCCGCATCTGGATGCGAATGCCACCCAGTTTGGCACTGGCCCTATCTGCTACGTCTCCTCGCTCATCAATACAGCGGTTAATTTCCTGCTCTAGTTCTGGATAGGTGCGGATGTCAGCGACTAGCTCACTTAACACTGGCACATCTTCTTGATCGTCGATAATGCGCCGCAGTCGCCTCACTCCCGCCAGAGTTGTTGCGATCGCCAGCAACTCTTCCCCAGCCAAAAGTCCCTGAAGTTCCGCCCTTTCTAAAGAATCACCTATGTCACTAATTCCATCAAATGTCAAACCAGCCCTCAAGCGATTTTCCAGTTGGTAGACTTCCTGAGTTTGGGCGGCGAGGTGCAGACTTTCAGACTGAGCAGTGGGGATTTGCAGATGGGTTGCAGCGAAAGCTCCCAGCTTAGTTGCCGCAAATGTTGACAGATGCTGGCACAGGCGGGGCCATTCTAGTAGTTCGAGCGTCTCAGATTGAATCAAAGCTTAAAAAAAGTGCTTATATATATTCAATTTTAAGCTGTGATGAAGCTATAGAACGAGCCAGCCGCAATGATTGCCGTCAAGCAAATTGCCATTCATAGTCCTGGGCTTGGAACAACACCCACCCGATTTCCTCCCAAGGTTGCAGGGGAGTTGGGGTAGAGAGAGTAGCGATCGCTTCATCAATATTTTCTGCCTGTTCTGTGTCCAAGTCATCAAATATTTCTGTAAGTGCGTCCAAGTCGCGCTCCCTCATAGGCATAGCGAGCTGGGAATCTTTCCCGGCTGGGATTTTTCCAGTAGTAGATGCAAACATGGCGTTCCTGATGAAGATAATTTTTTCAAGCTATGGCAAGCTTCTCCTACACACATCTACCTAATTAAATAAGTTTATTTTTACTTAGTTCTATCTTTATAAGGGTGCTGGAGATAAAATTCCTCTCGCTAACAACTTTTAATTCCTTCTTTGGATAGAGGACATTAAAAAAGATTTAATTTTTCCGCTTTTCCCTGACATCGCGGCTAGGCTGGGACTTATTTTACCTAAGTTGGTAAGAATACAACAGCCAAAAGGAATAATCTCATTGTGACGAGTGCCGCAGATGGAGCATAGAAAAACCAGTGAGCCAACAACTGAGTCAAACAGTGAATCGAATAACCGATACATCTGAAGGGATTATAAAAGTGTAGTCAACAGCTCCGTTGGTTAATGAAGCTCAAGAACTAACTTCTCGTTTATGGATTTTGTGCATAAGTCTTGTAGCTATCTAAGTGCCAGTGCAACTCATTCAACAATACTAAGTATTTATGCTGTTCAACCCAGCTAACCTACCCTACTGGATCTTCCTAGGGATGGGAGTCCTTTTATTTCTATTGGTGATTGTTTCTGGTGGGGGAGACTCTGACGTAGATGCTGACGTAGATGTAGATGCTGACGCAGAGGGTGAATTTGGCGGATTGGAAATATTGGGATGGTTAGGCATTGGCAAAGCACCGCTAATTCTATTGTTAGGAACCGACTTTAGCCTCTGGGGTGTCATCGGCTGGATGCTCAATGTTTGGGTAGGTAGCCTCACTGGTGGAATTCCCAGCCGTTTTTTTGGATTAGGGGGAGTGGTGTTATTAGGTTCAATGGCAATTAGCTTATTTCTCGGAGGGCTGATTTCTCGACCTTTGGGGAAAATTTTTGCTTCCTTTGGGGAAGATGCCAGTAGCGATCGCTTGATTGGTTGCATTGGTACAGTGAGTTCTGCCTTTATCCCCCACCAGCACCGAAACAAAATTGGTCAAGTAGATGTAATTGATTCAGCGCGAAATCTCGTTACTATTAACGCCACTTTACCTAATTGGGCAAACGTTCTCCCGCGACGAGGAGAAAAAGTTTTAGTCATTGAACGTTGGGAACAATACTATTTAGTCGTCGCCAAAGATAGTTTGGATCAAGAACATTGGCTTGAAAATTCACGTAAGTAAGATATTTCTCGTTCCCAGTGTGCGACTGGTAATGAAGTTAAAGAGGCTCTGCCTCCTTATCCAGTAAATCACCTTTTTACCAATCAACAATATGCTATTTTGGCTCACTTTCATCCAATCACTACCAATTGCTAACGTCTCTGAATTAGCACCTACCGAGTTGCAAACAGAGGAGAATATTCCACTGAATGAGCAATCAAATCTATTCGCTCAAACACTCCAACCACTTCCAGTACAACCTACAGTTGCCCAATTAGGTAGCGGCATTGTCTTCCCTGGAATTATTGCCGCTTTGGTTCTTTTACTGCTGTTAAGCATTTGGGCGTATACACGGGTTTATGTTGTTACACCCAACAACGAAGCTTTTGTGAGAACTGGCGGAGTTTTTATTAAAAGTAAAGCGGTCATTCTCTATGGCGGTTGCGTTGTACTGCCAGGATTTCATCAGCTTACCCGTGTACCTTTACGGGAAATTTCCATTGATGTTGAACGCACCGGGAAGCTGGCTGTCCGTACCCAAGATTACCTCCGGGCAAATATGCGGGTGACTTTCTATGTCTGCATCAATGCCGACGAACAAGATGTTTTAACGGCGGCGGCTAGGCTATCTAGAGCTGGAAAAATCACGCCGGAAGATATTAAAGATGCTCTGGAAAAACGGGCAGACGATGCGATTCGGGCAGCGGCGAAAAATAAGAGTCTAGCCGAGATTGATTCAGACAAGATTGGGTTTGCTGATGCCGTTTTAAATCTGGTTCAGCAAGATTTGAAGAAAGTAGGTTTGACGCTAAACAATATTGCCATTTCAGAAATTGAAGAAAGCGATACCTACGATACGAATAACTTTTTCGATGCTCAAGGCGTGCGACTGCGGACTGAAACGATTCAACGCTCGATTCAACAAAAAAGAGAAGTTGAATTAACGACTCAAGTTACCATTGAGCAGAAAGAACTGGATGCTCAAAAGCGATCGCTCCAAATTGAGCAAGAGAAAGAAAACGCCAAACAAGAGCAACAGTTACAAGTAGAAGCACTCAAAGCTCAAAAACAGCGGGAAATCCAAGAATCCAGAGACAGAGAAGCAGCAACCGTGCAGCGTACCAAGATTTTGCAGCTTAAATCCGTTGAAGAAGAAGAAATTCGCAAGAAATTGGGAGTGCAACAAAGCCAAATTGAGGCAGATATTTCCCTAGAGGAACGCAATAAACAACTCAAGGTTGCACAAGCACTACAAAAACAAGAAGCAGAAGTTGCGGAAATAACCCGCCAACGCATCATTCAAGAGGAAGAAATTAACAAAAAACTGGCAGTACAACAAAGCCAAATTGAGGCAGATATTTCCCTAGAGGAACGCAATAAACAATTCAAGGTGGCGCAAACACTGCAAAAACAAGAAGCAGAAATGGCGGAAATTATTCGTCTACAGACAGTAGAATCCTCGAAATTGCAAGCGCAAGTGCAGGTAGCGGAGTCAGAAAAACTGTCAAGAATTGCCCAAGAAGAGGTAGCGATCGCAGTCGCCAACAAAAAACGGGAAAGCTTTGTCGCTGAGGCACAACAAGCGAGAGCAGAATCATCTGTGACAACGGCAAGTGCAGTTGAGAAAGCCGAACGGGACAAACAGCTTTCAATTATTGCTGCCGAACGAGAAGCCCAAGAAAAGAGTATTAGCGATCGCAACGTTGTCGAAATTGATGCTTTCCGACGCAGACGGCAAGCCGAAATTGCCCAACAAGCAGCAGAACTAGAAGCCGAAGCAATTCGCACTTTAGCAGATGCCAACCGCGACAAAGCTTTAGCCGAAGCCGAAGGTATTCAAGCCCAAATTGCCGCCCAAAATACAATTAGCGACGCTAACCTCACAGCTAAGATTATCACCACAATTTGGCCTGAGCTCGCAGATAAATTGCCAGAAATTGTCAAGGCATTGGCACCTCAACCAGGAGTTATCGGCGATGCCCGAATTTACTCCTTCCCCGGTGCCAATGGCAGCAACGGCAACGGTGCTGGTGACATCAACAAAATGTTACTATCTACCAGCGGTTTAGCCCTAATTAATACCTTGCTAGAAGATGGCAAATTAGGCTCATTAATTGGTCAAGTTAGCAATCTGGTTCGTAGCAACAACGGCAGTATTCCGCCAGAAGCTCTCACCGCCATGATTTCCTCAGTAGAAAAGCCAAGCCAAAATAACAACCAAGACGGTATGCAAATCAGTTAACCCGTCTTTCCAACCCCTCTCCTGTAGAGACGCGATATATCGCGTCTCTTTTCCATAATTGGGAAGGCGTTTAGGTCTTCTTGTCCGAGAAGTATTGGCATACGCACTCTACTTTGGGAAGATGCCACTCACTCACGGCTGAGCCAAGTTTGAATGGAATCTTACCCAGGCGAATCCAGCCACACGACAATGAGACGGTTAATCCTCCCCCTAATAGGGCTGCTGGTGCTAGTCACCTCTAGCTGTAGTTCTGAGCGTGTGGCAGCCACCCCAGAACAGGTTATACGCCAAAACAACCTCTGTCCCTCTCCCACAACCCAAGCTCAGGACTTTCGCGTGCTGGGTACCCGCCAATGGTCGCAGGGTGTAGTGGTACTCTATAGCGCCATCTGCCCCAGCAGCGATCGCAAGCAAGCGCCGCCACAGATACTTGGTTACAGCGTGCTTGTCAGTAAAGGAAGTGGCTGGGAACAGATTGGTAATGACAGCGCTGAATTCTTTACGGATCTCCCACCGTTACCGCCAGAGGAACTGGTGTGGTATGGAAGCAGCAACTACTCGAATAATAAAGGTGAGACTTACGCCCTCACTTACGGTAAGCTACTCTCGCCAAAAGTTGCTGCTGTCGAAATAACCTTTGATAACGGGAAGATTCTGCGCGACGAACCCACTAACGGTGTTTTTGTCCTAATATCACCAGGAGCTAATCACAGCTGCCAAATGCGGGTATTGGGTAAGGATGACAAAATACTGCGGCGCATTAACGGTGTGAATTTTGAACAAAATAATCGGTGCTAAGCGCTTTTTTGAGAATGCGATCGCGCTTTTGCAATTTTCACCAAATAGGGAATGCGATTGCAGCGCCTCACTTCCTATGCTTCCTCACTCAGTAGTTTTTCCTTCAGTTCCTGGCACTCTTTCGCTAACGGTATGCCTAAATCTGTAGCGATGGATAAGGCGCGATCGCAATACTCAAGAGCCAAAGCGCGATCGCCTAATTTTAGATGAAGTTCTGCCAAGTCGTTGAAAATTACAGCCTGACCCGAACGATAGCCAATTTCTAGAAAAATCTTTAAAGCCGTCTGCAACTTTTCCAGAGCTTCTGAATACTGCTCAATTTTGAATAGAGTATTCCCCAGATTTCCCAGTGCAGTTCCCTCACCGTGGCGGTTGCGAATTTCTCGTGCAATGGTCAAATGCTGCTGGATATAGTCGATGGATTCGGGATATTTCCCTAGACAGGAGCAAGCACTTCCCAAATTTCCCAGTGCAATTCCCTCACCCTTGCGATCGCCAATTTGCTGTGCAATTGTCAAACTCTGCTGGTAATAATCGATGGCTTGGAGATAATTCCCTAAAGAATAGTAAACACTTCCCAAATTTCCTAGTGCGCTTCCCTCACCCTTGCGATCACCAATTTGCTGTGCAATTGTCAAACTCTGCTGGCAATAATCGATGGCTTGGGGATAATTTCCGAGAGTACGATAAACACCTCCCAAATTTCCCAGTGCGGTTCCTTCACTCTTGCAATCGCCAATTTCTCGTGCAATGGTCAAATGCTGCTGGAGATGGTCGATAGCTTGGGAATATTCTCCTAGAAAGTAGTAAGCATTTCCCAGATTGCCCAATACAGTTCCTTCACCCTTACGCTCGCCAATTTCTCGTGCAATGGTCAAATGCTGCTGGAGATAGTCGATGACTTGGGGATAATTTCCTAGAGTTCGGTAAACAATGCCCAGATTTCCTAGTGCGGTTCCTTCACCCTTGCGATCGCCAATTTCTCGTGCAATGGTCAAATGCTGCTGGAGATAGTCGATGGCTTGGGAATAATTTCCTAGAAAATAGTAAGCATTTCCCAAACCGCCATAACAAATACTATTCCAATGATCGTTTAATTTACCCAACATTCTGTTGTATAGTTCAATCTGTTGGTGATAGTAACCCCAAATTCCTAATTGATTGTGTAATTGTTCATTAGTAGGAATATCAAGGCGAATAGAAAGGATTTGGCTGACTTCTTCCCAGTACCCCACCTCGGAGAAATGGTGAAATGCTTCTAGGTAGCCTTGCACTTGTTCTAGGTTAGAAGCATCTGGAGTTGGTTCATACGCCGTGCGCCACATCTCAGCAGCAATATAGTGATCGTCTTGCCACTCTAACCCTTGATTAGAGATTTTTCTAAGCAGTTCATAGGCTGTATTCCGAATCAAGTTATGCTGACGGAGCAAAAATTGACCAGTGTGAGTGACTGCCTCTCTAAAAACGAGATAGCGAGATTCTATAGTTCCCAGCGCAGTTGCTTTCTCTTGTTCTGTGCAACTCCCCAACATTGACAGCCAGAATCTTTCTGGCACTGGATGCCGATAAACGGAACTGCGAAGGAGGAGTGTATAGGCATAAGGTACATCTTGCTGCAACCGTTCTAAAGACTTCCTCACCCTATCTTTAACTCGCAGTTGCAACTCCTGATGACCAATCGCTGCTTCAATGGCTTCAAATTCTTGACGGTATTTGTTCCAGTACGCCACCACATTGCCATTAAACGGCTGAGTGAGGATTTCCCCAGCAATCACTTCGATAACCAGCGGATGTCCTTCATAAGCTTTCCCCATCCGCTTGAGATAATCTGCTGCCTCTGATTCAGGCGAAATCTCCTTCCCATCCCTCTTGAACAACTTCTGAAACAACTCGAACTGTTCGTTTTCATCAAGTCCCGCCAACCGTTCCTCATGCCAAAATCTTCGAGACTGGCAACTTTTAAACTGCGTTGGTAAATCCTGTGAAGTCAAAATCAGCCGACTTTGGCATTCCCCACCCGCCAGCAAGCGATTAAACAATTCCCACCACCGCTCATCCTCAAACTCATTCCTGGCAGTATCCTCATCCCCTTTCCCCTTCAGCAGCAGTTCTAGGGAATCCATCTGCACCAAGTAACAGTGATTTCGCAGCTTTTGCAGCAAGCGATTTAGCAATTCATCTGCATTTTTGCGCTCATCTGCCGTTACCTCTTCTCCCAGTTGAGTCAGCAGCGCATCTGCGGCACTGATAAAATCTCGCATACCGCTATCATCAAAATTTACACATTTATACTGTTGCCAGTCTCCCCGCAGCTCGAAACTTGCCAAGCGTTCAGCTAAAGCAGTCTTACCTTGTCCCGTGATACCAGTAATAATTAATACTCGCAATTGTCCCCGCAGCTTTTCGCTTAGCTGGCAACTCAGTTCTCCTCGCTCTACCCAAGTCTCCTCGTCATAGGCACTACAAGCGATTGAAGGAGTTTGAGGCGGGTTGACGGTTTTTACTTCATTCCCATTACCTCCGACGGTTTGAGCATCGCTACTGATTAACTCAGGCTTCTTATTAGCAAATAGAGCAATTAATGCAGGTAACTTGCGCTCCTCGTCTCCCTGAATATCAAAATTCTTATAAAGCTGTCTTAAATGCTGTTGAACAGCAGCTTCGCTCCCATTACAAACCTCACAAGCGATTTTTATCTTGGTATCACCTGCCAAGACTTTCAGAAGTACCTGTTTGCGCTTAGAAGGTAGCTTATCTAAAGTTTCTTTTATTTGTCTTTGGTTCATATAAAGGAATTCTCATAAAACTGAGATTCTTCTCACTACCAATATATGAGAGCCTCTTGCCCAAAACTGTAAAAAGATGAGTTACAGCGCAATCGTTAAACGAAGACAGCCCATGAAAGACTTCAACTGCTTCATAAAAGCCCTGGAAATCGCCCAGATTGTAGTGGCTCTTTTCGCCTTTTCCCAGCCTTTGGGAATTGCCGCTGGTGCAGCCATTCTCGGCTACCTTTACCTAATGCCCAACAACAACGAAAATGATGAGGATGAAAATCAAGAAGAGAAATAACGGAAGCTGAAGCAAAGAAGCGATCGCGCCTTTGAGTCCGCTCTTGTAGGACTTCGTTTGTGTAGCTGCGATCGCTCCACCCTAACCGGAAATCTTAACCTCACCCCCAGAACAAATTACCCATCGAATTTGATACCCTAACTTAAATAGTCTTGGGAACGGGAAGAAGCGTGGATATTGAAATTGGGCGGGGTAAAACAGCTCGTCGAGCTTATGGAATCGATGAAATTGCGCTAGTACCAGGGAATAGAACCCTAGACCCCAGTTTGGCAGATACGACTTGGCGCATCGGGGGTATTGAGCGAGAAATCCCAATTATCGCTAGTGCGATGGATGGGGTAGTAGATGTCCGCATGGCAGTTCTGCTGTCTCAACTGGGGGCTTTGGGTGTCCTCAACTTAGAGGGAATCCAAACCCGATATGAAAACCCAGAGCCGATATTAGAGCGCATTAGCTCAGTCGGAAAAGAAGAGTTTGTTGCGCTGATGCAAGAACTTTATGCCGAACCGATTAAACCAGAATTAATCGAGCGACGCATAGAAGAAATAAAAAGTCAAGGTGGGATTGCCGCAGTAAGTTCTACCCCAGCAGGGGCAACTAAGTACGGCGAGGTTGTGGCGAAAGCTGGTGCAGATTTGTTCTTCGTGCAAGCCACTGTGGTTTCTACCGCTTACCTGTCGCCAGAGTCGATAACCCCCTTGGATTTGGCGCAATTCTGTTTAGAAATGCCCATGCCAGTGATTTTGGGCAATTGCGTTACCTACGAAGTGGCTCTCTCCTTAATGAAGGCTGGGGCTGCTGGCGTGTTGGTGGGAATTGGCCCCGGCGCGGCTTGTACCTCTCGCGGCGTTTTGGGCGTGGGTGTGCCACAGGCAACAGCAGTTGCGGACTGTGCCGCTGCCCGCGATGACTATTTCAACGAAACTGGCAATTATGTCCCCGTCATCGCCGATGGCGGTTTAATCACTGGCGGCGACATCTGCAAGTGTATTGCTTGCGGTGCTGACGGGGTGATGATTGGTTCTCCGTTTGCCAGAGCAAAAGAAGCACCCGGAAGGGGGTATCATTGGGGGATGGCAACGCCAAGCCCTATTCTGCCTCGTGGTACTCGCATTCGCGTAAGCACTACAGGCACTTGCGAACAGATCCTTCGCGGCCCGGCTGCACTGGATGATGGCACTCATAACCTGCTGGGAGCTTTGAAAACCAGTATGGGGACGTTGGGAGCCAAAGACCTCAAACAAATGCAGCAAGTGGAGGTAGCGATCGCGCCCTCCTTGCTAACTGAAGGCAAACTTTATCAGAAAGCACAGCAATTGGGCATGGGTAAATAAACTTAAAGCCTAGTTTTTGGGCAAGAAAATTTTCCGGACTCAACACCAGAGTACGGGAAAAACTAAAGCCGTCGTCTAGAATAGAGAAAGCGGAGACGCATGTTTCCGTTCACTCCTCACACCACACTCCGCCCGGACTACTGTTCGGGCGGTTCCTTATTTAGGGCAGGAATAATTTATGTCTAAATGTATACGGTTTGAGGGAGAGAATGTCGGTTTTCACTATGATAGAATTGCCTATGAAATAAGAAAAATTTAAGCCAAGGATTTCTAGGGATGTCAGCAGCCGCACAAGTTACAGACGCCTCGTTTAAGCAAGAAGTACTTGACAGTGAAGTTCCCGTTTTAGTAGATTTTTGGGCCCCCTGGTGCGGCCCCTGCCGGATGGTGGCTCCTGTCGTCGATGAAATTGCTCAGCAATACGACGGTCAAATAAAAGTAGTGAAACTCAACACCGATGAGAATCCTAACGTCGCCAGCCAGTATGGAATTCGCAGCATTCCTACTTTAATGATTTTTAAAGGCGGTCAACGGGTTGATATGGTAGTGGGTGCGGTTCCTAAAACCACTCTCGCTAATACTTTGGAAAAGTATCTATAACCGCTCTCTAGGGGCAAAATACTGATAAGCCGCGAATATAGTTGTCTGTATTTTCGGAAATTATGCCCTTATGACATCAGCTGCTTCATCCTGCCTGGATGTCTTGGCTGATGGTTTTTCATAACTAAAGATATGCAAAAGCTAAAAAACCCGTTTTTTTTGGAAAAGATGGGGCTTTATTTTTTAGGTTCTCCGATTGTGTATAGTTCACAAACGGAGAATTCCTAGTATTAACTCCTATAGAAGGATACCCATATCTGCTCTGGGGACGCGAATCTAGCTACAATAGAATGCCGCCCTTGAAGCAAGAATTTATGACCATAACTCCTCCTTCCGATGCGCTTGAGTCGCTTCAGGCAGACGTAGCTGAACTAATTAACAATCTGCCGAACCTGAAACATGGAAAATGGATACAACGCGCCCTGACATTACTGGTGCGATTGGCTGG
This sequence comes from Funiculus sociatus GB2-C1, assembly GCF_039962115.1. Taxonomy (NCBI): domain Bacteria; kingdom Bacillati; phylum Cyanobacteriota; class Cyanophyceae; order Coleofasciculales; family Coleofasciculaceae; genus Funiculus; species Funiculus sociatus. The sequence continues at coordinate 22,741 of NZ_JAMPKJ010000005.1, forward strand.
GGAGGAGATCGATCGCCTAGACTGGAAAATATTGAGCGCTTCTATGCAGGATATGGAGCGAGCATTTCAAGTATTTTATCCTTATCGACACGTCCGCAAGGTGACGATTTTTGGTTCGGCTCGGATTTCGTCGGATAGTCCAGAATACCGCATGGCTGCTGATTTTGCTCGTTCCGTGACTGGGTCGGGTTACATGGTGATGACCGGTGCTGGTGGGGGCATCATGCAGGCGGGAAATGAAGGCGCTGGTGCTGAAAATTCATTTGGGTTGAATATTCAGCTGCCTTTTGAGCAGGGAGCAAATCCGTTTATTGAGGGCGACCCTAAGCTAATTCCTTTTAAGTATTTTTTCACGCGAAAGCTGTTTTTTCTGAGAGAAAGCGATGCGATCGCACTCTTTCCCGGTGGCTTTGGTACCCAAGATGAAGCTCTGGAATGTTTAACGCTTTGCCAAACCGGAAGGTCTGGCCCCATTCCTGTAGTTTTAGTTGACCGTCCCGGTGGCAACTACTGGAAAGCTTGGGATGCTTATGTTCGCGAACATTTGGTTAAAACAGGTTTGGTGAGTCCAAACGATCCTAGTCTCTACACGATTACAGATAATTTAGATGTGGCGTGCGAGGCGATTAATAGCTTTTATCGGGTTTATCACTCCAGCCGCTATGTAGAAGAGAAATTTGTCATCCGCCTCAAGACTGACTTATCAGATGCAGATGTTGAACATCTGAATGCAGACTTCAGCGACATCTTAGTGAAGGGACAAATTGAAAAAAGTCAGGTATTACCCCAAGAGACAGGGGATGGAACTGAAAAACTGCCTCGCCTGGTTTTGTACTTTAATCAGCGGGATTTTGGTCGCTTGTATCAGATGATTGCCGTAATTAACCGTCTGGGAACTCCTTCACCAGTAGCAGCGCATCCAGAACGCAAGTAAAAATTTGTTAGCACAATTCACGCAATGCTCTGCGGGCAGCATTGGTAAAATTACCAATGCTTTATTGCTAATTTAGTGGTATTATATCTATCCTAAAATTTAATTTATCGGAAAGTTGTCGTTAGCCAGCTTTCCGATACTTCATATTTGCCGTGAATCTTCACACGAACTTTAAAAAAGGAATTAGTATTGTTACTTGATCTTTAAGCCAACTTGATAAATTCTTTAAAAAAGTGGTCTAAGATAAGTAGTTACACGGAGAAATTAAGAATTTCTTGTCTGTCTAAAGGCTGATTCTGGTAAAAATACATATAAAAAAATTAGTAAATTCATCAGTCTAAGGGACGAGAAAGGGAAATAACGGATTGACAAAATGTGAGATATAAGTTGCGGTTGTAAGCAAAAAATGCGATCGCTCTATTAGCGAAATATAAAGTGACTCGATAACAACCCAGGAGATGCTCTCTAATGATGAAATTCAGCATAGTTATCACTACCTACAACCGTTTACCGTTCCTGCGGCGGGCAATTGAATCGGCACTAGCCCAAACCTTGCCTTGTGAAGTTGTGGTAGCGGATGACTGTTCATCGGATGGTACCCAAGAATACGTTCAGAGTCTGGGCGATCGCGTTGTTTATCACCGCAACCCAGTTAACAGCGGTCACTCGGTCACAGTAAATACTGGGGTTGAGGTGGCAAAAGGAGATTGGGTCAAACTATTGGATGACGATGACTATCTGGCACCCAACTGCATTGAGGAAATGACCAGAGCGATCGCGCAACGTCCAGGCGCAGTTATTTGCTCTTGCCAAGCCATTCAAGTAGATGTCAATGGCGAAGAAGTCACCCGCACAAAACCGAGTGGCCCAGGCAACGTGTTTTACGTGCCACAAGAGGACATCCACTACGGAATGCTCATGGAAGTAGTTCCTTTTGGTACACCAGTCCAAGTTGCTTTCAAAAAAGAAGCCTTTCGCCAGTCAGGAGGTTGGGATTCAACCTTAGATGGAAACTGCGACGACATCGACTCCTGGGTAAAAATTGCTCAGTACGGTGATGCTGCCTTTGTCAATCAGTATCTCACCTTCCGGACATTATGGCCCGGTGGATGCAATCAGAAGTTTTCTCTGCAAAAACGGTTAGAAACAAATATTTTAATCAAAGAAAGAATCTACCCGTTAGTCAATGAAAAATATCGCTCATCCATACCGAAACTTAAAGAAATTCAAGCGTTTCTTAAGCTACATTGGAGCCTGGTAAGTTTAAAGCAGGGCAAAGTCGGAGCAGCTTTGAAAATGGGATATCCAGCTTTACTTTCACCTATAGCCTGGACTTCTTTAGCAAGAGTTGTTTATTCCAAAAAAATCAAACGTCAGTCTCAATATGTGCGGCAAGAAGTTATGCCATACATCGCAGCTTCTACATAAGTTGTAGACGTTGCATAAGCTGTAGGCTATCTTAAATAGGTAAATTGATTAAAATAGAGATGCAAATTATCCTATTTAAGAAACTTTGGCAAGAAAGTAAGAAGCAAATAGCGGCAGATCGTTTTATTATCATATTTAATGGTTTGACTGTATTATTGTTTTTTGCTTTGTCAATTTACGCCAAAATATGGGGAAAAGGTCAAGCAATCGAATTTATATTTGCAGATCCCTTTTCTATAAGACGACCATACTACGGCTTCTTAACCAGTGTTTCTGAAATTATATGGTGTATAGGAGCTACAACCTGTTTATTCAGTTTTAGCTTGCTAAAAAGTATTCATCCCAAGCGCAAAGGAAATTTATTTATCCTGTGTTCTGCGATTGGGCTTTTTGCTTTACTAGCCGACGATCTGTTTCGGATTACCTTAATTTTGAATGGAACCGCTGGTGTACCTAAAATAGTGATGTACTTAGTTTATGGTGTCGGCGCGATCGCTTATGGCTTTCTCTTCCGGCACCAACTCGTATCGACACCCTATATTCTGTTGCTAGTTGGTGGTTTGCTGTTCGCTATTTCTTGCATAGTAGATGTCCTACCCATCCAAGGACAGGGAACTCCGGCCATGCTAGAAGACGGAACTAAATTATTAGGAATAATTAATATTACTTTTTATTTTTGGCACGTATGTTGCGATGAAATCTTGCATGGGAAGTATGGCATACGTGTTTTTAAAGGATAGAACCAGGCGAGAATTAGGAGTTTTACATCACCTGCTAATAACCTCATTTAAAGATTGCAACAACTGTTGTGTTGTGTAGGGTTTTGACAAAAAGTTTTTAATCCCCAAGTTAGCCACTTCAGTAACTCTCTCCTTGGACGCTAACCCACTGACAGCAATAACTTTAACTTGCGGGTTAATTTTTTGTAAAGTGCGAATAGTTGTTGGCCCGTCCATAGAAGGCATCATCATATCGAGTAATACAACACTAATTTCCTCTTTGTGCTGGGCGTACACTAAGACTGCCTCAATTCCATCACTAGCAGTTAAGACTCGATAAGCATATGTTTCTAGGGATGTTTTAGTAACCTCAGCAATTGAGGCTTCATCATCAACAACAAGAATCAACTCTCCTTGTCCATTAGGCAGTTTAGATTCATCTTTTTCCACTTGCTGCACTTGCTTTGCCTGGACTGCTGGCAAGTAAACCTTAAACTCTGTGCCTTTTCCAACTTCGCTATATACGTTTATAAAACCGCCATGACTTTTGACAATCCCAAGAACAGTTGAAAGCCCCAATCCCGTACCTTTGCCAAGCTCTTTAGTGGTAAAAAACGGCTCAAAAATTCTATCTAAAATATCAGAAGGCATACCCATTCCAGTATCTGAGACAGTAACAACAATGTGGGAACCAACTTTGGCACCCGCGATCATTCGGGCATAGTTTTCATCAACCACAATATTCTCAGCAGAAATATTGAGAATCCCCCCATTTGGCATGGCATCGCGAGCATTAACGGAAAGATTCATTAACACTTGATGCAGTTGTGTGGCATCTCCAGAGATAGTCCAAAGCTCTCTTGTCTGGATATCAGTACAAATTTGAATTGATTTAGGAAAAGTTTCTTGGACAATTTTTTTCAGCTCAAGAATTAGATGCCCTACTTGAATAGCTGTACGCTCACCTTCGATTCCTCTCGCAAATGACAGCACTTGCTTGACCAAATCAGCGCCGCGTTTAGTATTCGTTTCTAATATAGAAAGTAGGTGTTGACTTTGTTCGTCTTGGAGTTTTAGTTGCAGCAGTTGAACTGACATCAAAACAGGTGCCAGCACATTATTCAAGTCGTGGGCAATACCACTAGCAAGAGTTCCTAAACTCTCCAGACGCTGCCCTCTGAGAAACTGCCTTTCTAGTTGTTTTTTCTCTGTAATGTCAGTGTTGACAATTAAAACAGCTTTTGGTTTCTCTTGGTTATCGCGCACTAAAGTCCAGCGACTTTCGACAATAATTACCTGGCCGGATTTCGTGACTTGATGCAACTCACCATACCACTCTCCGTAGGCGAACAAAATTTCGCTATATTCTGCCAGTTGGGATGGAGTTTGCTTGTACAAAAGCTGATTGGTGTTTTTTCCTACTGCTTCCTCTTTATTCCAACCGTATAGACGCTCAGCACCTTTGCTCCAAAATAAGATTTGGTTTTCTAGATTTTGCACAATAATAGCGTCTGTGGCGATATCCAGTAGAGCAGCTTGTTCGCGAATTTTCTGTTCTGAGTGCTTGCGTTCGGTGATATTCATGTCAATTCCCGTCATCCGCACTGGCACGGAGCCTGTTTGGTCATAATAAACTTGACCTTTGGTTGCCACCCAATGAAGGCTACCGTCAGGCCAAATAACGCGAAATTCAATATCGTAGTTCGCACCCTGCTCTAGGGCGCGTTGCACAGCTTGAGTTACTAAATTTCGGTCTTCAGGATGAACGCTCTCTAGAAAGCCTTCATAGGTGCCTCCAAATGATCCGGGAGCAAGCCCCAGGCTCGCTTCAGTGTTAGAGGAGTAAATAACTTTGCCGTTTTCGATGTCCCAGTCCCAACTACCCATTTGGGCGGCTTCCAGGGCTAATCTCAGTCGCTCCTCGCTTAGTCGCGTGCGTTCAGTCTGCTGTTGTAATTCGGCTGCTGCGCGACTAGCTTCCAGGAGACGACGTACACGCTGGCGCAGAACTGCCCAGTGGATGGGCTTGGTGATGTAATCGATGGCACCTGCTTCAAATGCTTGATCGACTGATTCTTGATCGTCAAGGGCAGTGATCATTAGTACGGGTGTGTTCTCGCCTCGCGCCGCCGAATTATCTTTGGGAAGTGTATTTAGTAGATGACAGCAGGTAAAGCCATCCATAACTGGCATCATGGCATCCAACAGCACAATATCTGGGTGTAGGCGAGTGTAGGCGGCTAAACCTTCTTCTCCGTCACCAGCCTCTGCTACTTGATACCCTGCTTGTTCCATCGCTAGGCGAAGTTGAATCCGCGTGAATTTGTCGTCGTCTACGACGAGGATGAGGGGAGTATCTTTATTTTGTTCGGTGCTGTTCATTACTAATTCTGCTGGCGTTCTATTTGCAAAGCCGCTTTGACCCTTTGATATTCCGTTTCCAGCTGAGGCAATTTTTCTATTCCACTTTCAGTATTACCACTACGACTGATTATTTCTAATTCTTTACAAAAATTGGAGAAGGTTATTGCTCCTAATGTGGCACTGCTTGATTTGAGAGTATGGGTTGCCTGTCGCAATTGTGTCGCATTTCCTTGTTGGAGTGCTGTTGCGATCGCGCTGATTAGTTTTGGCGTATCTTCAAGGTAGCAATCAATCATCTCAGCTACAATCGAGCCGGAATTTTCACCAATCATTTTGCGGAATGATTGCATTACCTTGGCATCGATGGCATTGGGGGATTTGGGAATTGGGGAATTGGGGATTGGGGATTGGGGATTGGGGATTGGGGGTTGGGAATTCTTACTCTCCCCCTCTCCCCAGTCCCTTGTCCCCAGTCCCTTGTCCCCAGTCCCTTGTCCCCAGTCCCCAGCTTCTTTGGGTTGACACTTGCTTAGGGCTGTAATCAGTGCTTCTATCCGGATGGGTTTGCTAACATAGTCGTCCATGCCCGCATTCAGACACTCTTCGCGATCGCCTTGCATGGCATTGGCTGTCATCGCAATAATGTAAGGGCGATCATTGCACCATTCCTCCACAATGCGGCGAGTTGCACTCAAGCCATCCATTTCTGGCATCTGCACATCCATCAGCACCAGATCATAAGACTGGTGGCGTAAAGCTTCCAATACTTCTAATCCATTGTTAGCTATATCTGCTTGATAGCCAATTTGTTTTAATAATTGCAAAGCTACCTTTTGATTCACTATATTATCTTCAGCCAACAGAATTCTTAGAGGAAACTCTACCCCTAGTTGGGAATTTATCTGAGGGATGTTAGAGCGAGAATGCTTTACTTGAATAGGCTGTTGCGCTAAAACATTGCCTAATACATTATAGAGATGGGATTGTTTTACTGGCTTAGTTAGGAAAGCTGCGAAATCTACAGTTCCAGAGACAGGATTAATTATTTCTGACCTATTGATAGAGGTCAATACGATTAAGGGCAATTTTTCGTACTTAGGCAGTTGGCGAATTTCTGCTGCTAAAGTCATACCATCCATTTGTGGCATCTGCATATCCAGAATTGCCATATCAAATGCTTCCCCTAACTTTAGCAATTCCAAAGCTTGAAAGCCTGATTCAGATTCTTTGGTTAGCATTCCCCAAGATTGGGTTTGTAGCCTTAAAATTTTACGATTTGTAGCGTTATCATCTACAATCAGCACTTTTTTACCATTCAACCGAGGTGGTAAATTATTAGTACCAATGAGTGCGGAATGGGGATATGATGCAGCAACTATGGTGAAATAAAAAGTAGAACCAATCGATTTTGGATGGTGGGGAATTGGGAATTGGGAATTGGGAATTGGTAACTCACCGACTTTCCCCTCCTCCCCAGTCGCCAGCCCCCAGCCTCCAGTCAATGTAAAATCTTTAGGAGGATTTCCAGCGATCGCGCCTTTACTCTCTACCCACATCTGACCGCCCATTATTTCGCACAGTTGTTTACCTATTGCTAAACCTAGCCCTGTGCCTCCATACTGGCGAGTTGTGGAAGAATCCACTTGACTGAATGACTGAAAAAGACGGTCGATTCTGTCTGGGGGAATACCAATTCCGGTGTCTGTGACAGCAAATTGAATTTCGTATTTTTGTTTGTTGTCCGTTAACGTTGTCAAGTTGTTAAAACCTGATACGTGTTCAAGAGAACTTGACAATTCCGAGTCAATTAACAACGGACGACTGGCCACTGACAGAACAACTTCCCCTGTCTGTGTGAACTTGACCGCATTACTTAGTAAATTTATTAATATTTGGCGTAATCGAGTCGCATCACCGACAATTGATATAGGGACTTCCGGATGAATTAAATAGGCTAATTCAATACCTTTTTCTGCTGCTTTAAAAGCTACTAAATCAAGAGATTCTTCAACACAATTTCTAAGAACAAAAGAATGTTCTTCTAACTCCAGTTTCCCTGACTCAATTTTAGAAAGGTCGAGGATGTCGTTAATTAGTGTTAGTAACGCATCGCTACTGTTCTGGGTTGTTTCCGCGAAATCACGCTGCTGTTCGGTTAACTCTGTACCAAGTAGCAAACCCGTCATACCAATGATGGCATTCATTGGGGTACGGATTTCGTGACTCATATTGGCTAAAAATTGGCTCTTGATGCGAGTTGCTTCCTCAGCAGCAGCTTTTGCTTTTTCTAATTCCTGATTCGCCTCGGATAATTCCAGGGTGCGTTCAATTAGAGCTTGCCGTGCGAAATAACGCTCAGTAATATCATCTAATATCCACAGACGACCGGGTACATCGCGTACCTTGGTTGGTGTACTAGAAAGGCTCAAAACTTTGGGCTGCGGTTTATTAAAAACCCAATTCCAGTTACGAATTACAGCTTGAGGTTGGGAGAAAAACTGGGCCGCCAGTGCCATAATTTCCGCTTGATTATCAGCGCTGGTACGCAATATAGCCATTGCTTGCGCGATTGCTGGTGGTTCTACAGCGCCGGGAGAAAGTTCCAGTTGTTCGGCGGCTGCTTGATTGACCCAGCCTTGTTCGCCACTCTCATCAACAAAAACTACTCCTTGATGGATTGTCTCTAGCATGGCACCAAAGCGTGCCTGTAGCTTATCCAGGTTTAAGGTAGTATCGCAGAACTTGATCAGGGTGCCTAACTCGCCAAGTAATGACTCGATAAATTGGCGCAGATTTGAGGAAATGTCAGTTTGACGATGCCAAATCAGTAGGATAGCACCCCGGAATGCTCCCGTCTTATCCGAAGTTAGGGCAGGTTGGAGTGGGAGTATAGCTAATGACTTAGTGCCTTGGGCTAATAAGACATGAGATGCGCCGGGGGTTGCTTTGTAGTCTGTATAGTAGAGACAACAGTTTTGCTCTAGTGCCTCTGCAAACAAGCTGGGAGTTGTAACTTGATTGGGGAGAGCCTTTGGAGGTATACATACCAAGGCTTCAGCGGTGACATCATCAAGTTGGCGTAGCGCGATCGCTGCATCTGCACGAGTTAAGGAGTGCAGTAACTCCAGGGCTTGCTCAAGCAGTTTATCTGGTGTAGCATTTGTCTGATCATCCGTGAGTTTAGCCAGCAGGGATTGAGAAGCCAACCGCCACTCAATGCCCCGCAGGAAAGAGCCAAAGTTAGTACCGAATACAGCTGCGCTACCCAGTTCTATTGACTGACGCAACAGCCCTAGATCGCGCAACAGCGCTACGATTAGGGTCATAAGCCCCACCGATAGAGCAACGCGCCAGCTTTTTAGCGGTGACAGCGTGCATAATGTCAAGATGACTGGGGCAAAAAGCTGTCCGGGTGTCCATCCTGATCCCACGCCTAAGCCGACAAGAAAGAGGGTTAGCCATAGTAAGGCTGGTCTAAATGTCGGTAGCCACTCAGGAGCAGGACGCAGCAGTAACGGCGACCAAAGACGATTTAGAATTAAGCGGCGAAACATGGGGAAAGGTGCTGCATCTAGCGGCATATCGCAACGAGTAATGCTTATGCCATTTTGGATTTTGAACTGTAGAGATGCGAATCGCATCTCTACAAAGATTTAGCTAAAAAAGTCAAAACGTTACAAGTCTCAACCTAAGTATTATGCAGCTATGCTATCAGCGATCGCATTCGTTACCACTTCGGGGGCGCTGATATGCGGTAAGTGTCCCTTGGCGTTGATGTTTACCAGCTTACCTTTAGGAATTTTATCTGCCAGATACTGACCGACTTGGGTTGGCACAGCAATATCGTCACTCGCCTGGAGAATCACCGTTGGTACAGTTAATCGAGGCAACTCGGTTCTATGGTCAGACTGGAAAATCACGCGAGAGACGGCTTGGGCGATGTCCGGACGGACAGCCGCAAGGGTCTTGGCAAATTCTGCCGCTAACTCAGGTTGATCCTGGGTAGCCATTGCTATAGGAGCAAACCCAGCCGCCCAAGCATAATAGTTGGTTGACATGGAGTCATAGAGCGCATCCAAATCAGACTGCTCAAAGCCGCCGTAATATCCCATATCATTGAGATAACGGGGAGAGGCATCGAGAAAAACCAGCTGGCTGAAGCAATCAGGCTCTACTAATGCTGCCAGCAAGCTTACCATTCCACTAACAGAGTGACCAACCAGGATGCTCTTAGTTAGCTTTAACTCGGCACACAGATCCAGCAAATCTTCTGCATAGCTGTAGAGACTGGTGTAGCGGCGCGGACTATAAGCTCCAAAATCTGACTTACCCGCGCCTACATGGTCGAACAGTACGATCCGGAAATCAGACGCAAAAGTTGCTACCTGGTGTCTCCAGGCTGTCTGATCGGAGCCGAATCCGTGGGCAAAGATGATTGTGCGATCGCCCTGACCCACAATATTGACATTATTCCGCTGCATGATGCTAGTTGCCATCGGTCAGGACTCCTGTCTCCATTCTTTAAACATGCGCCAAAAATGCTCACTGAAAAAAAGTCATATATTATAGTTCCCTCAAAACATCAATAGCTAACGGAGGGCATCAAAAGGTTATACAGCAACCAGTTCCTTTGAGGCGATAATAGTCGCCAAAAACAAGCACTATGTCCTATAAGTTCCAAAAGTTTAAGAATTATAGATGCTTATATGATAAAACTTCCAAATACCAAAGGCAAAGCAGCTGCTGGATGGCTCTGTTTACTTTACCCCGCACACCTCGCCGCAGGTTCACCTAGTTGCAGGGTAATTCTAGGCGTGGGTGCGATACATTCCCCCCAACTGAGAAACACTATATACAGCAAGCACCTTCCGTAAACCAGCAAGAGTAATCTCAAATCTAAAATTTTAATGACTCCAATTCGGGATAGGATTAACTCTGATTTTGCTTTTCTATCTCGTTTGGCGAAAAATACTTATGAAGCGCTATTTATCACGTCTACTTGCCATTGTTTTAGTTTTTGCGATCGCTATGACGGGCTGTTCCTCAAACAGCGCAGTCGGCTTGAGTGGAGATTACCGCTCTGATACATTGGCATTGTTGCAAAATTTGAGAACAGCCATTGAATTACCAGAAGGTACGCCAGACAAGGCAGCAGCTCAGGCACAAGCGCGTCAGACAATTAATGATTTTGCCTCCCGCTATCGGCGGGATAGCTCTGTCACCAAGCTGAGTTCGTTCACAACTATGCGAACCGCTTTGAACTCCCTTGCAGGTCATTACAGCTCTTACCCTAACCGTCCTTTGCCGGAAAAACTCAAGAATCGCTTAGAGCAAGAGTTCCAGCAGGTGGAAACTGCTCTCAGACGAGGAGCTTGAAGTAAAGGCTCTCATGCAAAAGGAAAAAATGAAGTATTCTTTTTTTGCATGAGAGCATCAGAGTTTTTATACCCTTGGAGCGATCGCCGCAGTGCTTCAAACAGTTAAGATGCGGCAGCTAGCGCTGCTTGCTTATAGGTGCATATCTACTAAATGCTTATATTTCTCGGAAAAACTTTTCCAAAATCTGTATAAAGTCAATCAAAAAGTGCTGTTATGATGCTTTTTCAGTGAAAGGGAATGATGACACCTTATTTCCCACCTTTCGTCTGATAAACAGACACATATAACAGTTCAATGAAATTGGTGTATAGGAGGAAGTCCTTGACTCAGGCATCGCTAAAGTTGCCGCAACAGTGGCGGCGTCTCTATCGCGGCTTGGTCGCGGCAGTGCTGACAAGTAGTAGTCTTGTCAATCTGTGGTTGGTACAACCAGCCGAAGCTCAAACAAAGGCATATTGCCAATTATCAGCAGATGCGATCGCAGAAAAAGAAAGTCTGCGCTCCTCAGCCTTAAAGGGAAACCCAGATGCTCAAACCCGCTACAAAGCGCTCTTGAAAAAACACGCAGAGCGTTTGCAGCAATGTCGCTCGCAAACCTGGCCCCGCACTCAGGCAATTTGGCTGCGCCTGTATCCATGCGATATCCGTCAGGGTGCCCTCGATGAACTTATGGATCGTCTGGTTAACCGAGGCTACAACCAAGTTTATGTGGAAACCTTTGCTGATGGTCAGGTGTTGTTGCCCGTCGCCGAAAACCGCACTCCTTGGCCTTCCGTAGTCCGAACCCCTGGTGCAGAAAAAGTTGACTTATTAGCACAAGCGATTAACAAAGGGCATGAGCGGGGGCTGAAAGTTTACGCCTGGATGTTTAGCATGAACTTCGGCTACTCCTACTCTCAGCGAAGCGATCGCCAAGAGGTTTTAGCTCGTGACGGCAAGGGACAGACCAGTTCCTCGGTTGTCGAGGATGGCTCTCAAGTCTTCATAGATCCCTACAACCCCCTAGCCAAACGAGATTATTACGACCTGGTGCAGGCTATGGTTCGCCGTCGTCCGGATGGGGTACTTTTTGACTACATTCGGTATCCACGGCAGGCAGGTGCCAGCTCTGTAGTTACCAAAGTCCAAGACTTATGGATTTATGGAGACGGTGCACGAGAAGCTTTGTATCAACGCGCTCTTAACAACAAGGGACGAGATTTAATTCAGCGTTACTTGACAAAAGGCTTTATTCGTGCAGGTGATGTTGCAGAGGTGGATAAGCTTTACCCGCAGGAAGGATCGCCGCTTTGGCAGGGACGTAAACCCCCGGAGGAGGAAATGAAAGCCACCCCTGGTCAGCGTCAACCATTGCTGCAATGGGAGCTGTGGCAATTGAGTGTTGCCCACGCTGCTCAAGGCGTTCTGGATTTTATAAATTTAGCCAGCCAGCCTGCGGCTAGGCAAGGAATTACCACCGGGGCAGTGTTTTTTCCAGAGGGGAACCAACCCATCGGACAGGGAGGTTATGATTCCAGAATCCAGCCTTGGGATCGGTTTCCGGCTTCTATGGAGTGGCATCCGATGTCCTACGGAACCTGCGGCAGCACCAACTGCATTGTCTCCCAAGTTCAGCGAGTCTTGAGCCAGGCACCGCCGGGAACTCAGGTTCAACCAGTATTGGCGGGAGCCTGGGGAAAGTCGTATAATTCTCGCCCATCGCTAGAAGACCAGATGCAGGCAATTCGCTCTGGAACCCCACAAATTAACGCAGTGAGCCATTTTGCCTTCTCCTGGCAAGAACCGGAAGTAGATCGCGATCGCAAATCCTGCCGTTCCCGCTAAGTTACTCGTTCCTGGGTTGCGGCCTCGGAACGAATAACCAGCTGTGTTAAGATCCAAGCAATTAAGTTTTAGCCGCGAGTGGCTCTACTGGTACGATTCCAACTCTAAGCGTTTCCCGGCACCAGAGAATGTTATTCAACAGGAGCGCCAACGAGCTGAAGTTAAACGCCAACGCGCTGACAGGGCTGAACAGCAGCTTGCCCAATTAATGGCTAAGTTACAAGAGCGAGGAATCGATCTCAAAGAGCTTTAGAAAAAGCGATCTCTTTTCATATTAGTGGTTAACGCTTCCCTGTACCACGGCTTTAACTTATTGTCAATTAGCAAGACTCATTCCCAGACTGAGTCTGGGAATGAGTCGGAAGAGAACTTTTCTCGTTCCCAGGCTCAGCCTGGTGCCTCCACCCTAAACCTACGCCACCACAAAATTAACCAACTTTCCAGGCACCACAATTACCTTTTTAATCTCCTTACCCTGGATATGCTTCAAAGCCACCTCTGACTCACGGGCATACTTCTCCAAAGCCTCCCGACTAGCATCAGCAGGCACTTGAATCGCCCCGCGAGTTTTGCCCATAATCTGAATCACCAAAGTAATTTCATCAACCACCAAGGCATCTGGGTCAACGTTAGGCCAGGTTTGCAAGTGTACTGACTCAGTGTTACCTAAATTCCACAACTCATCAGCAATGTGAGGAGCAAAAGGTGCCAGTAACAAAATCAAAGTATTTATCCCTTCCGCATACACAGGAGAATCTTTGCAGATGGCATCAGTAAGCGCATTACTTAACTTCATCAACTCAGAAACCGCCGTATTGAATTGATATTCGCCCTCTAAATCTTCCGTGACAGCTTGGATAGCATTGTGAATTGCTCGTCGCAAATCTTTTTCAGGTTTTGTTAGTTGTCCCTTGTCCGTTGTTTGTTGTGAAGACGACTGACTGCTGTTAAACTCCGCAACCAAACGCCACACACGATTTAAAAAGCGGAATTGTCCCTCAACGTCAGCATCATCCCATTCCAAATCCTTTTCCGGAGGTGCCTTGAACAAGGTAAACATCCGCGCCGTATCTGCACCGTACTTGGCGAGAACTTCCAACGGATCTACACCGTTGTACTTCGACTTCGACATTTTCTCATAGAAGACTTCCAACGGTTTACCCGTTTCCGGGTCTTTTGGGGCTGTCGGGTCTTTTACCTGTGCCGCTGGAATATACTTACCAGTCTCAGGATTTTTGTAAGTTATACCCTGTACCATGCCTTGAGTTAGCAAGCGCTGGAAGGGTTCGTCAAAATTCAGCAAGCCGCAGTCTCGCAACACTTTAGTAAAGAAGCGCGAGTAAAGCAAGTGCAAAATTGCGTGTTCAATTCCGCCTACATACTGATCTACAGGCATCCAGTCGTTTGTCTTCGTCTTGTCGAATACCTGTTGTCTGTTATTAGCGTCGGGATAGCGCAAGAAATACCACGAGGAATCGATAAATGTGTCCATCGTGTCTGTTTCCCGCTTTGCTTGTGTTCCGCAACTCGGACAAGGCACATTTACCCAATCCATCCCAGACAAAGGAGAAGCACCGCGTCCGGTAAATTCTACATTTTCCGGCAATACTACTGGCAAGTCTTCGTCCGGGACTGGCACTATACCGCACTTGGGACAGTGAATGACCGGGATAGGCGCACCCCAATAGCGTTGTCGGGAAATTAGCCAATCTCGCAAGCGATACTGTATCCGCGCTTTCCCGAAACCTTTTTGTTCGGCGTATTGAATAATCGCTGACTTGGCTTCGTTTGAATCCATGCCATTGAAGATGTCAGAATTAACTACAACTCCCGCCTCGGTATAAGCTTCTTTCAAAGTTATGATTGTATCAGCTGCATCAGCACGCACAATTACCACGTTGATTGGCAAATCGTTTCCATTAGCAAACTTGAAATCCCGAACATCGTGAGCGGGTACACCCATCACCGCGCCCGTGCCATACTCGTACAATACATAATCTGCGCTCCAAATCGGAATCTCTTCGCCAGTGAAGGGGTTAATCGCCTTACCACCTGTAGGAATACCCCGCTTTGGCTTATCTTCAGCAGTACGTTCCAACTCAGTTTGGTTGGAAACTTCCTGAATAAAGGCTTCTACAGCCGCTTTCCGTTCTGGAGTAGTAACCTTCGCAGTTAAAGGATGCTCTGGTGCCAAGACTACGTAAGTAACACCATAGACAGTATCGGGACGGGTAGTAAAAACACCGATTTTTTCATCCTTCCCGACAATCGGAAATTCTAAGTAAGCGCCAACAGATTTACCAATCCAGTTAGCCTGCATCAACTTTACACGCTCAGGCCATCCGTTCAACTTGTCCAAATCGTTGAGCAATTGCTCGGCATAATCGGTAATCTTGAGGAACCACTGCCGCAACAACTTGCGCTCAACTTTGGCACCGGAACGCCAAGAACGCCCTTCGTTATCAACTTGCTCGTTTGCCAATACTGTCTGGTCGATGGGGTCCCAGTTGACGGCGGATTCTTTCTGATAAGCTAGTCCGCGAGAGAAAAATTGCAAGAAAATCCACTGCGTCCACTTGTAATAGTCGGGAGAACAAGTAGTTACTTCGCGACTCCAGTCTATAGAAAGCCCCAACTGCTGTAACTGACGCCGCATCTGAGCAATATTTTGATAAGTCCACTCTGCTGGAGGAACGCCCCGGTCAATGGCGGCATTTTCCGCTGGCAAACCAAAGGCATCCCAACCCATCGGATGGAGTACGCGATACCCTTGCATCCGCTTGAGTCGGGCAATCACGTCTGTGATGGTGTAGTTGCGAACGTGTCCCATATGCAGGCTGCCCGATGGATACGGAAACATAGACAGGGCGTAGAATTTCGGCTTGCTGCTGTCTGTAGGGGTTTTATCTAAGCCTTGTTCTATCCAAGTCTGTTGCCACTTTTCCTCTATTGCTGCTGGGTTGTATCGGGACTCCACAACGAAAACTCCTACTGGGTCATTAATCGTCTACATTTTCCTAATTCTGTCATACTACCTCGCTGGGTGTGGCATTAGTAGGGGGTTTCAGTTTATAAGTGACAAACGAATGACATCTGAAGTTGTCTAGTCATCAAATGTTAAAAGTATTCGTTTACGGCACTCTCAAGCCTGGGGGGTCGAATTATCAACGTTATTGTGCGGGTAAGGTGGTGGAGGAGACAAGCGCGATCGCGCACGGTAAACTCTTCGCCCTAAAATTAGGTTATCCCGCCATGACTATAGGCAACGGGAAAGTTCACGGCTTTTTGCTGTCTTTCGCCGATTCAGCAGTTTTACTGAATTTGGATGAATTGGAAGATTACGACCAAGAGCGGAAAGCAGCACAAAATTTATATAATCGGCACGAAATCCAGACGTATGATTTAGATGCGCGATCGCTAGGGACGGCGTGGGTTTATCTGATGACACCAGAGCAAGTTAGACGCTACGGGGGTGTTGCTCTGCCGTGTGGTTACTGGAAAGGATAAAACCCTGAAGTGCAAATAAGTTAAAGCCCCTCTCTACCTAACCCTCCCCTCAAAGGGCTAGGGTTAGGTGGAGAAGGGTGGGAAAGATGTTAACTGTGAATTGACTGAGCGTTTCATCCCCCCAACTCTAAAGGTCAATTGAGGGGTTAAGAATGTAAATTAATAACTTTGATTTTGTGTATCTTCGGCAGAGTTTAGCAGTTGGTTGAGAGAGTGTTCTGGACTCGCTACTGCTGCTTTGGGAATCTCTATGGCAGGGCGATTTAGAGCAACCATCAAAGGCTCTGAAGGCTGCGGTGCTATGGGAGATTGAGCCATCTGCGGACTCAAGGAGTAATTGCCGGGGAGAATGCCTGAGAAAGCGCCAACAAACAAAGCTGCGATCGCTGCACCACTCCATCCAGCAAATTTTTGAAATCTGCGGCGGTTGATCGAAGCAAAAACTTCATTTACTGCCTGTTCTGTGGATTGCCCAGACTCAGGAACTGGCAGGGTTTGTAACCCTTGACGTAACGTCACTAATCTGGTGTACAAGCACTGCACTGTCGGGTCAGTTTTCAGCCATTCCTGAACTTGTTTGCGTTCCGCAGCGGTTACTTCACCGTCTAAGTAGGCACTGAGCAATTCAAAGCGATCACGCTGCAAAATATCCATTTCCTTCGAGGTCTGTGCGTCCGCTGGGCATCGCAGTCCAGCATCCTTATGAGTATTAAAGTCAGGGGTCATGTTTACGTCACCAGCAAATCACACAATTGGAAACTACAGCTCTCACAAATTTTTGCCACTATCAGTATATGGTAGATACTCGTATCTCGTCTAAGATTGTAACTGTCCTGTCAACAATCAGCACGTAAGTGAGTGGTAGGGAATTTACTTAAGCCGTCCGGAATAGCTTGGTTGGGGTTCAACTCAGCTCTTTGGGAGTTTTTGGCGGTTATAGCAGCAAGTAGATATCAAACTTTCTTCACCCGATGATTAGGGTAAATTCCTTACAGCAGCACCACTTCAACAATTTCAAAGAACACCATTCTACTGCTTTGAGCATAATTGACTTTCTGGGGAGGGCAAATCCACCTAAAAGCTGAAAATTAATTTCACCTTGAAAAGGCTAGCGCCCATCTAGATAGTTTTGCAACTGAGATTGCAGCCGCTGTCTGGCTCTAGCAATTCTAGACTTCACAGTTCCCAAAGAAACGCCAGTAATTTCAGCAATTTCTTCGTATGCCATACCTTCGATTTCTCTAAGGACGATGGTAGTACGGAAAACCTCTGGCAGATCAGCGATCGCTTCATGCAGCTGTTCGTAGAATTCCCGCGTCGTCATATCTTCGTCGGGACTTGGATTGTCTGAGGCAATTTCCCAATCCATTTCACCGTCATCCATCATGCGAGGAGCATCCAGCGACAGCGGATTAGAAACCCGTTTGCGTTTACGCAGCTCATCGTAAAACAGGTTGGTGGCTATGCGGCTCAACCATCCCCGGAACTTGACTGGTTCCTGCAAACGTTTGATATTGCGGTAAACCCGAATCCAAACTTCTTGTGCTAAATCTGCCCGATCCTGCCAATCTGGAGCCAGGTGGTACAAAATTTTCTCGACATGAGACTGATAGCGACGCAACAGCTCTGCAAAGGCAGCGCGATCGGGACGCAGATCGGCCTGACAGCGTAAAATCAAATCGTAGTTTGAGAGTTTTTCAGGTTGCACCTGAACCGTTACTTCAGCCGTTGACCAGGTTGCAGGAATCGATTGACTCATGGATGAAATGGGGGTTAAAACAGCCTTACTCCCCAAGACGCTGCCACTTGTGCAATGTTCCCAATTAGATGGAACGCAATTTTTGCGCTCTCACACCAATGTAGCGAATAGCAGTAGCAGAGAGTGGGGAGTTATTACTATTCTTCGCAACTAATAAAATCCCATCAGGAAAAATTTCCTTGGCTCAATAAACTGCTGGCAAAGTCGCCAACGACTGAATTCCCTTAAAAGCCAACCTCTATTCTTCTGGAAGAGGACGCAAGTTGAGAGCTTTTATTTAACGAAGTCCTGATGGTGAGGGGACTTTACTATATCAAGCCTGGGTGGATGAGGCTTGGTTTGTGTAGGGTCATTTAGCTTTCCGCCAATTGCGCGAAGCCTAATATTGATAGGCGTATGCTAAAAGAAGAAGGTTATAAGGTAATTAGGTAGCAACTCGTAGCGAAAAGCGCTATGTCAAGAAATGAGCCACTGTCTCGAAATTTGATGCTGATTTGTTTTGGGACAGCTTTTGTGCTGTTGTCAGTTTCGTGGCGATCGCATTTCTCAAAGCTGACGCTCAACAGCTTGGGATTACCAGTTATTGCTGGGGAAAATTTTAGCTTCGGGGCTGCTTTATCGCCATCAACGTCAGAATACCTTGGGCGATCGCGTTTGATTGTCGATTTGAGCGATCGCGTTGTCTATGTTTACCTAGAGAATCAGCTTTTCGCCACCTACCCGGTAGCTGTGGGACAGTCGGGTTGGGAAACTCCCATCGGTTCGTTTCAAGTTCTAAAAATGAACAAAAATCCAGCTTGGAGCCAACCCATCACCGGGGAAGTCTTCCCCGCCGGGGCGAAGAATAATCCTTTAGGCGATCGCTGGATTAGCTTTTGGTCGGATGGACGACATCAAATCGGATTTCACGGCACCAACCAGGAGCAGCTGGTAGGGCAAGCTGTTTCTCACGGCTGCGTGCGAATGCGTAATCAGGATATTCGGGCTATGTATCAGCAGATAAGTAAAGGAACGCCTGTAATTGTTCGTCGCTGAGAAGGTAGAAGTTTGACCTCCTCCCCACCTTAAACCTTAGCTCTACGAGCCTGCGGTTTTGAAAATGGGGATTTCCCGGAACGTTGGCATTGCTTGTGAGTCTGTATAACCTCGCGGCTTTGCTTCCCTGCTTGATTACACCCGCCGCCATCCTGCTCGGCTTGGCCTTACGGTGGCTCCACCGGCTAACACTGTGAATCCCACAGCTAAGATATTCTTCACCGGGTTCTCTTATTTAAAAGATTTCATTCTTCATTATTTTCATTTTCATCCTTATCTCTTTGCTCAAAGTTGGAAGCGTAAGTTTGTAGTAAAGAACTGACCTGCTTAAATACATCCGGCCCAGAAGATTTGCTGATAACTTGTCCTGGGTTTTCGGGACGATCCAAGTTACGAGCGATCGCTTCGTTTACTTGCTGGGTAATTAGCTCTTGGAGTTCATCTTTTGCTCGCATTCGCTGATAGCTGGCTCCTTCCTCCGTCGTCGCGTACAGCGGCGGTAGACGATTTAGAGCGTAGGCGGCAATATCCCCCACATCCAAAACGCGATCGCTAGTAGCTTCAATTTCTGCGACTCGCGCGATCGCTTCTGTCAGCACCAACTCTTCCATCACATTGATAAACTGTTTGCGAGGAACCGCAACGACTTCCCCCGTCAACAGCGCCCCCATCAGACGATCCAGCGCCATGTACTCTTCAATTGACAACTCAGACGCGGTGTCACAAATGCGTCCTACCTCTGCCTCCATCGCTGGTGTCAGATAACCATCTTGTAGGGCTTGTTCAACAATCTTTTCAATACTCATCTAAAAATCCCGCTTTATACCCCATCCTTTACAGCGGAGGCGGAGTAAATCCGCCTCCGGGCAACATGGCTAGTTGCCTCCTACTTTGGTTGGCGAGGAAAGCAAAGCTGAGATTGCCGCTTCCCTAAAAAATTAATTTTCTGTCTTTGGATAGAAGCAATTTTTTGAAACGCCTCTATAAGCCATGAGTAAAGTTGAAATCTGTATAGATGTCTCTTCGCTCATCCCCATCAAAATATCTTGGCATGACACAGCACCTCTCACCAGCTACCCTGAAAATCAGTTTTGTCGGGCGAAGAAACCGGAAGTGTTTTACCTACGGGGATTTTCGTGATTGTTCCCTGGAGGCTATTCAACATTGGCGTTGCAGCTAAAGCTATTTGCAATCCCCAAGGTAGGGATATTGCAAGACATTAAAAGTGCCACGCCCCCTCTTTTTTCACATAGACAACCCTGCCACAATGTGTACCTCAATACAACACTAAATAGATCAAAACTTCAAAAAATACATCAAAACTTCCTCAAGCCTCATTGAAATTCCTGATTTCGCCAGGGGCCAGGGTCAACTGATAAGCCATTTACATACAGTCCCCAGTGCAAATGAGGGCCAGTTGAAGCGCCCGTAGAACCAATTGCACCAATTACCTGGCCAGGTTTTACAATATCCCCTTCCTTAACATCAATACGGCTCAGGTGCATAAAAATGCTGGTGACACCTTGCCCGTGGTCAACTCCAATTACATTACCGTGAACCCGGAACCCTTGGCTTACTCTTCCCACCAACGCCACCCGTCCTGCTGCTGGCGCTGTCACAGGCGAACCATACCCGCCAGCGTAGTCAACCCCGCGATGGTAGTAATCGTTGGCAAATTTGCCATTGTAGTAGCGACGAACTCCGTAAATGCTGCTGATTCTTCCCCGGTTCGGCTTCAGGAAGGGGCCATTCCAGAACTTCTGGGGTGTCACTAACTTTTTAAAAGCCGCCACCCGATCTAGTTCATATTGCGTTGCTCCCTGTCCAGCTTTTCCAGGGGGTAGAGTAATCCGTTGCACTGGAAAAGAGCGCGATCGCAAAACAATCGGAATTTCCCGGACTTCCCCATCACCCGCCACCCGAATTACCAATTTTCCTGGCTTATCTAAAGGTGTCGTTGGTAGCAAAGCTCGAAAACGATTTTGACCGATAGAAAACGTTGAGTAATTCTGCTGTTTCAGAGACACCGTGGGACTTTGCGAGTCTGCGGCATCTTTTTGAATTACCACAGAAAGAGTATCCCCCAACTCGGGATTAGTGGGTGTCACCTGAACCTGCAAGGCTCGCGCTGGCAAAGTAAAAAGGCAAAAAGCAACGGGCAAAAGAAAAAATTCTTTCTTTGTATTTTTGACTTTTAGAGAAAAAAGTGTAGAACCGAGTTGCTGTAGGTCAGGGCGAGATTTTAGCAGATTCTTCGACATCACAGGCAATTACTCCCACAGGATTGTTGACAAAACATACAGATGTTTTTTGTACTAGCGGATAGACTATCACCCTGTCTCAAGTGTTTCCCATATTCTTCTACTGGTTAAGAGCCTCCGAACGCGATTAGCAAAGGCTCCAGTCTTCACCAACGGCGAATAAAGCCAAGGAACAGATGAGGCAGGAGCCTGTTCTGAGCATTCCCTTCTCTCACCTGGGAACGAGAAAAGGCGGACTAAGTAGTGTCCGTAGTTCCTACTGAAGGCAGATGAACCTTTAGCCAAAGGGATCTGCACAGCCCTTAAAACTCTGTATCCTAAAGTTTATATACCTTCATAGTTTTTTTATAAAAGAAACTTGTGCAAGAAGATTTTAGACTGATTGTTGACTTAGTTACGGTTCTCGCGGCAGCTGCGGCTGGTGGGCTGGTGGCAGCCTTATGCCGTCAACCTGCTTTGCTGGGCTATATTCTGGGCGGGATGGTTGTTGGCCCAGCTGGATTGAAACTAATTAAAGAGTTGATTCAGATAGAAACGCTGGCTCAGTTTGGCGTTGCCTTTTTGTTGTTCGCGCTGGGAGTCGAGTTTTCCTTTACGGAACTGAAAAAAGTTCAAAAAATTGCTCTGGGAGGGGGCGGGTTACAAATCGCCCTGACTATTCTAGTCACAGTTGTAGTATGTGGCGTAACTGGGGCTTGGGGTACTTTACCAGCGAAGGGTGTCTTCCTAGGGGCGATTCTGTCTCTGTCTTCCACCGCTGTTGTCCTCAAGTGTCTGATGGAGCGCAACGAGACGGCAACGCCTCATGCTCAGGTGATGCTGGGGATTCTGGTGGTGCAGGATTTGGCGCTGGGATTGATGCTGGCGGTGTTACCAGCGCTGGACAAACCCCCGGAAGCAATTGGCAAAGCGATCGCTTTAGCGCTTTTGCAGATTGGGCTATTTGCTGCGGGGGCTGTAGCTGTTGGTATTTGGCTGATTCCGCCTTTGCTGCGTTTGCTGGCTAAAACGGAAAGCCGGGAGCTGTTTCTACTGGGCGTGGTGGCGCTGTGTTTGGGCATTGCGTTGCTCACAGAGTATATGGGTCTTTCGATTGAGATGGGGGCATTTGTCGCCGGGTTAATGATTTCGGAGGTGGAATATGCCGACCAAACTCTGACTTATGTGGAACCGCTGCGGGATGTTTTTGCAGCTTTATTTTTTGCCGCGATTGGGATGCTAATCGACCCGGTTTTTCTGTGGGAAAATCTGGAGTTAATTCTGGGGCTAGTCTGTTTGGTTTTTGTCGGCAAGTTTTTGATTGTGACACCAATCGTGAGAGCGTTTGGATATCCTTTGAAAACGGCTTTAATTGTTGGGCTGGGATTAGCGCAGATTGGGGAATTCTCGTTTGTGCTGGCGAGTGAAGGGCAAGCACTGGGATTGGTTTCTCGCCGAATTTACTTACTGATTTTGGGTACAACCGCTGTAACGTTGGTACTTACGCCTTTTGTGCTGCGCCTGGTGCCAAAATTGTTGGAGTTGCCTTGGCTGAAGTCCTTTTTAGACACAGCAGATGCCCCGTTGGAAGTTGCTTGCGATTTGCCTTTGCAAAATCATGTGGTGGTTTGTGGCTATGGGCGAGTGGGACGAAATCTGGTGAAACTGTTGCAGGAACACAAGTATCCAGTTGTGGTTATCGATCAGTCTGAAAGTAAGATTCAGCAAATGAGAGAGGCAGGGGTTTCTTATGTTTATGGCAATGGGGCTTCTTTGCACGTTTTGGAAGCTGCTGGGGTAGGTAAGGCGACGGGGATGGCGATCGCTATGCCCGATCCGATGGCTACCCGTCTTTGCCTGAAACGCGCTTTAGAGTTAGCTCCTGAGTTGGATATAGTTGTCCGCGCCAACCAAAATAAAGATATCGAACTGCTTTACCAACTGGGGGCGCGGGAGGTGGTGCAACCTGAGTTTGAAGCTTCTTTGGAACTGGCTTCGCATCTTTTGGCTGGTAATGGCTTGCCTTCATGGACAATTCAGAAGGAAATGCAGCAAATCCGCAATAGTCATTATCTGGCACTGCGCCCAGAGCGATCGGCTTCGGAAATTGCCCGCGACTTGGAGGTTGCTGCTGCCCAAATGAATAGCAAGTGGTATCCTCTCCCTCCTGGTTCTCCTTTAATCGGGATGACGTTGGAGGAGACTGATTTACGCCGTTTGACTGGTGTCTCTCTGGTGGCAATTCGTCGCAGTGGCGGGGAAGAAATAGATTATCCAAATATCCAAACAATTTTGGAAGAAGGCGATCGCTTCTTGGTGGTGGGAGAATCAAATGAACAAGCTGCCTTCGATCAACTGGCAAAGGGTAAAGTGGCAATTCCTAGTGAAAATGCTCCCTGTCAGTGGTTGTTAGTTCCAGAAGATAGTCCGGTTGCTGGGAAAACTCTCTCCCAGTTACATATGCGCCGCCAGTACGGAGTACAAGTGCAAGCAATTCGGCGCGATGGGAAGTTCATCCGGTTTCCTGGCGGCGACACCCAGCTGTTGGCAGGCGATCAGCTACTTTTGTGCGGAGGCAGTTATCCTCTAAATCAAGTGCAGGAGTGGCTCTCCCCAGTGTCTGAGGATTCTCCTGTTGTGCAGGTTCCTGTAATCCAGGTGCCTGCGAGCGAAGCTTTCCAAGAATTGCTTCCATCTGATAATCAGCAGGAACTTTAAAAAGTGTTGAGTGTTGAATTGGGAAAACAACTCAACACTCAACACTCTTCAGGACTTCGGCTTCACATATGCGATCGCTTGCAGCCAAACTATTGTGGGCTGATTTGATTGCTCCATCAAACAAATACAGTTCTGATCCAGCCAGCGAATTTTCCCACCTAAAACATCGTTTGTAAGCAGTTTTATCTCGACTTCTTTTCCTTCTTTAACAAATGTTTGGAGTAGGCGAATACTCGGTAATCCAGTTTCCAGTTCAGCAGCCATAAAATATATCCTTGATAATTGGTAATTTTAAAAAATTAGGAATTAAGAGTTATTAATCGAAACTTGATAACTCCTAACTTTTCCATCACCCATTACATAGTTTATGCTAATTGAAGACCGTTAAGTGCTAATTGCTGCTATGAATATCGAGTTTACTAAATATCAGGGACTGGGGAATGATTTCATCCTTATTGATAATCGTGGCACAGACGAACCCTGTCTGACACCAGAGGATGCTGTCAAGTTATGCGATCGCCACTTCGGTATCGGTGCAGATGGTGTGATTTTCGCCCTTCCTGGACAAGATGGCACCGACTACACGATGCGGATTTTTAACTCCGATGGTTCAGAACCGGAGATGTGCGGCAATGGTATTCGCTGTTTAGCCAAATTTATCGCCGATTTAGAAGGCTGGGAACAAGGGACTGGGGACAAGGGACTGGGTGAAGAATCTTCAAAGGTTCCCAATCCCCAATCTCTAATCCCCAATCCCCAGTCCCCAATCACCTATCGCATCCACACACTGGCTGGTGTCATGACACCGCAAATTAAACCGGATGGTCAAGTTACAGTCGATATGGGAATGCCGCGACTACTTGCAGCAGAAATTCCCACGACGCTAGTAGCACCAGACAAGAAAGCGATAAATGAACCTTTGGAAGTTGCTGGAAAGTCTTGGTTAGTAACTTGTGTTAGCATGGGCAATCCCCACTGCATCACATTTGTGGAGGATGTCGCTGCTATCGAGTTAGAGACCATAGGTTCTCAGTTTGAACATCACCCAGTTTTCCCCAAGCGTACTAATACCGAGTTTATTCAAGTAGTGCGCCCAGATTATCTAAAAATGCGGGTGTGGGAAAGAGGTGCTGGGATAACTTTAGCTTGCGGTACGGGTGCTTGTGCTGTAGTGGTGGCTGGGGTATTGGCACAGAAATGCGATCGCGTTGCTACAGTGGAACTACCCGGCGGCTGTTTGGAAATCGAATGGTCAGAACAAGATCAGCGAGTTTATATGACTGGCCCAGCTGAGTGCGTGTTCGTAGGTAGAATCTAGCCGCTATGCAACATCGAACCTTGAAAATGGGAACCTTAGATAGGTCAATACAAGGGAATTTCGATGAGTGGTGCTATTTACCTGATTCAAGATAACGGTCAGCTGGTTGAGATGAAAGAAACAGCCTATGACTCAGAGGCTTTGCTGCAAGAACTTCTTGCAAAATATCCTAATCTGCTGGCTGGCGATCAAATCGACACTGCTGCACCACGACAATGGTTGCTAGTTAAACGAGAGGTTGGAGTGCCATCTCAGGAGGGTGGTATCGATCGATGGTCAGTCGATCATTTGTTTCTTGACCAGGATGGAATTCCAACCCTAGTGGAAGTCAAGCGTAGCACTGACACGCGCCTCCGGCGAGAGGTAGTAGGTCAGATGCTCGACTATGCTGCTAATGGAGCAGTTTACTGGCCTGTTGAGAAAATTATTGCTCAATTTGAGGCTACGTGTCAGTTTCAAGGTGGCGATTCTGAACAGATACTAGCTGAATTTTTGGGTGCTGACGCTGACCAAAAGCAGTTCTGGCAGCAGGTCAAAACGAACCTGCTAGCTGGCAAAATACGCCTAGTCTTTGTTGCTGATAAAATTCCTACTGAACTTCAGCGTGTAGTGGAGTTCTTAAATAAACAAATGAATCCAGCGGAGGTATTGGCAGTTGAAATTAAGCAATACGTTGGTCAAGGTTTAAGGACTCTTGTTCCTAGAGTTATTGGTCAAATTGTTGATAAAAATTCCTCTGTTTATGTTACTGAGAGAAGACAGTGGGATAAATTATCATTTTTTAAGGAACTTGAAGAAAAACAAGGTAGCGCTCAATGTGAAGCTGCAAAAAAAATTCTTGAATGGATACGTCCTGAGCAGATACAGGTTCGATGGGGTACAGGCAGCAAATACGGGACATTTATTCCAAAACTAAACTATCAGGGAAAGGATTATTCGCTTTTTACAATATGGACTGATGGCACCATCCAAATTGACAGGCGGCTATTTTCTTCCCAAGATAAAGTAATAGAATTTGAAAAACGTCTTGATTCTCTTGTGGAAAAAACTTATCCTAATTATTTCAATGTTGACAGATGAAGCTGCACTAAAACAGTTTCTTGAAACATTTGATTGGGTGATTCAAGAAATTAAAGCTTTGTGATAAGACCACTATATTCAAGTTCGCGCATTTGTTTCTAAAACGCATCATTATCCATCAGCTACCTCATTTTTATTCCATTCCCGCACCTCAAAAGCAGAGTTATCAGCAATCTGCACGTAAAATAGCTTGTGAAAGCCTTCCGCATAAGATGGGGGTTTTAGTTTCTTGATTGTGGCATAAATCCCTACATCTGGAACTCTAGCTTTCCCCGTGCGCTGCTGGTTGCGTTCAAGGCATTGGTTTAAGATTGATGTAAAGTAATAACCGATAATTTCAGCATTGTAGCTACAACCCAACTGAATTAGAGAGGCACGATCCTCAATTGTTGGGTTAGTGTTATCAACAACTACTGATTCTCCGGCTTGAAGTGCCTCTTCAATCAGTTGTGCTTGCCTTCTGGAGGGCTTTTTATTGTTACGCAATAAATCTTTGCTAACAAGTTTATGGGTTTCGGCAAAATGAGTACGAAAAAACGTACTTTTTCCAGAAGCTTGTAAACCGATAAAAATGACCAGTTGCATAGGCTAATAGCTAATAGATTTGGAACAATTAGCTATTAGCTATCAACTATTAGCAATTGTCAATTCATTTCTTCAACAATAGCTTCCACACCCTTGTTATCCAGCATTTGCACAATTTCGTTAGCGCGATCGCGTCTGCTAAATACTCCCACTTGCATCACTCCGCGACCGTTGGCGACAGTGCGGAAGGCATCTGGAACCAGCGATCGCACTAAAGCTTCTTGGCGCGAATCCTGAGCATTCACCAAAACCCTATAGCGCAAACCTCGCGCCTGCGTACTACTACTACGGCGAGACGAATTTCTCGTTCCTCTAGTCGTTGTCTGTCCGCCAATATTCCCCAGTGGAATATTAGCGCTAGGCACTGGCAGTAAATCTGAAGAATTGGGATTTCCTAGAGGCTCCTCTGGCGAAGCGCCAAAGTCTATAACCCTAGGTTGAGTAGGTGACGCTGGCGAAGAGGAAGAGGGCGTTAGCGACGGTAGCGCTGGTAACGTCCGAGACTGCCTGGGAGGGTCGAGAGTAGGTAGAGACGACCTTGATGCAGGCGGTGTTGCTGGAATTGGTAACGGTGAGGTCTGAGGACGAGGCGGTAAGGCTGGTAAGGTACCCTGTAGCGTTGGTAAAGACCGGGGCGATCGCGACCTTGATGCAGGCGGCACAGGTTTTATAACTGTGTTGTTGGGTGCGCGTTGTCCTGGGGTGGAAAAGGTTGGCTCACTCCGCCAATTTGGGTCTATATCTGAGGATGGAGAATTCTGGCTCGGTGCGATCGTGGCGACTGGCAATATTTGCCTTGGCGATAGAGCAGCAGGAACCCGATCCAGAGTGTTGCTGGCGACGGCGGGAGTAGCGACACCACCTAAATCGATGTTTCCTTCTGTACGGGAGGCGATCTGATTTCCGAAAGCGGGAATAATTTGATTGGAAGCTTTGGTGTAAAGGTCTAATTCACCATTAGCACGAAAAACATTACCTCCCGGTTCGTCAGCTTTCCCCAAATCGGGACGAGCTTGAGAAATTGCCACTAACCCATAGCGAGTATTGTTTTCTATGACATTGTTGCGTAAGATTGGCTGCGCCTTGCCTTCGAGAACTACACCATCTTTATTGCCGATGATGCGATTCCCAATCAGCTGTGGTGCGGCATTCTGACCGACGCTAATCCCAAATCCTGTGTTTTGAAACACATTCTCCCGTACTTCCGGGCTGGAACTGCCGTAGATAGTGATGCCATTTCCGCCATTGCTGTAAAAGTTGTTGCCGCGAATGGTGGGCGAACTTTTTCCATTGACAGAAACCCCATCATGTGTATTTCCGGTAAAGGTATTATCGACGACGAGGGGACTGTTAGATTCAATCCACAGACCGTAACCTCGCGGATTAGGATTAGTTACCGTTACCCCTGTGATTGTGGATTGGTTAGCTGAAGCGATCGCTATATTTTGACCAGCAAAGGTCGGACTCAGGAAACCACCCCCGCCTTTAATCACAATATTCTGCCCTTTGCTGCTGGGGTCGCCTTGAATCGTGATCCCCGATTTTAGCCTCAAGGGAAAAACTTCGCCCGTCTCCAGGCTGTAAGTGCCGGGAGAAAGGATAATCGTGGTGTTGGCTCCAGCTACCCGCAATGCCTGGGTAATGGTTTGGAAAGGTGTCTTTTCACCCCCATCGCCATTAGTGTCATTCCCTGCGGTTGGGTTGACGTATAGGATTTTCATAGTGGTATCAGCAGCAGGCTGAGCTACATTAGATGCCACTACTGCGGTTACATCTAGGCAAAACGGTATTGTTGTCGCCGCCACTATTCCCAGGACAATACTACAGGTACGAATATTGTGGCGGCTCTTGCCTGAAATTTGATAATCGAAAATCCAAAATCCGAAATCCGAAATTTTATGATTGCGGGGGCGTGTCAAACTCACGGCTCTACTCCTCTCAAGTTGGCACTGCAATACAAGGTGAAGTTTGATGGCATTGGCACCTAGTTTTAGTTTATGCACGCCAATGCTGGATAGACACTACCCATCTTTTTACATTTCTAAAAAGCTGTTTCCAGCCATCTATCAGAAGATTAATTTTTTCAATGTGCAGGGTCATATCTTACCAACATACTTTATTTTCGACAAGATTTTTAATCAATGGATGCAATACAAGTTATGTTTATTTTGTTCAACATACTTAATCCCCGCGTCTTTATTTTTTTATCCGTTTGTATAAAATAGATGGGTTAATGGCAAAATTTGGCTCGGCGTGCCACCCTCTCACCTTAAATATTTCGCGAACAAGGGGAAGTGACTGTTACGATGAAAAATAATGGAGTGGTTGCGATGGGCGAGAAACACAGCGTTCGAGGGCGAGTCGGCGATTTGCCCATACAAACACAGCCAGCTGTTTGCCGCATTTTAGATGCCAATCTAGACCGAGCCAGAGAAGGCTTGCGAATTATTGAGGAATGGTGTCGTTTCGGCATGAATAGCTCGCCACTTGTAAATGAATGCAAGCAAATGCGGCAGGAGCTAGCGAGCTGGCATAGTATTGAACTGAGGGCAGCGCGGGATACTCCCGGCGACCCAGGCACAGAGCTGAGCCATCCTCAAGAAGAACAGCGCTCCAGTATTGAGCATCTGTTGCAGGTAAATTTCTCCAGGGTGGAAGAAGCGTTGCGGGTGCTGGAAGAGTATAGCAAGCTTTATGACCCGGATATGGGAGCGGCGACTAAGCAGATGCGCTATCGGGTGTATACCTTAGAGAGCAGCTTGCTGGCTTACAAACGACATCAGGCACTGTTGCGATCGCGTCTGTATTTGGTAACATCTGCCTCGGAAGAGCTGTTTTCCATCGTCGAAGCCGCCCTGCAAGGGGGACTGACTCTGGTACAATACCGAGAAAAAACAGCCGACGATAACGTGAAACTGGCTCACGCCAACAAACTCCGCCAGCTGTGCCATCAATACGGTGCATTATTTATTATGAATGACCGGGTGGATCTAGCTTTGGCTGTGGATGCCGATGGTATCCATCTGGGACAACAAGATATGCCAATTGCGATCGCTCGTCAGATACTTGGGCCACAACGCCTGATCGGTCGTTCCACCACAAATCCAGAAGAGATGCAACGCGCGATCGCTGAAGGTGCTGATTATATTGGGGTAGGCCCAGTTTACGAGACTCCAACCAAAGTTGGTAAAGTGGCTGCTGGTCTAGAATACGTCCGCTATGCATCTGCAAATTCCCCGATTCCCTGGTTTGCAATTGGTGGCATTGAGGTGGATAACTTAAATGATGTGCTGGGAGCGGGAGCCGAGAGAGTGGCAGTTGTCCGCGCTATTATGCAGTCAGATCAGCCGATGTTGATGGCTCAGTATTTCATCTCGCAACTGAGTCGAGTGCAAACTCTTCGCACAATTGATGCTCGTCTTCCCCAATCTCATGTCTAATCAGTCCCATCAGATTGCGCTTCAGGTAAATGGCGAACCCCGTAGCTGTTCGCCGCATACCAAATTGCCCGAAATGCTGGAACAATTGGGGTTAAACCCGCGCTTAGTGGCTGTTGAGTACAACGGTGAGATTCTGCATCGCCAGTTTTGGTCGGAAACTGAGATGAAACAAGGGGACAACTTAGAAATCGTCACCATCGTCGGCGGTGGGTAGAAGAAGGGTCGGTAATCCGTCCCCCGTATAGTCCCCAGAGTCAGAAACCAAGCGATAGATTAAATATGTACCCGGTGATGCCAATCGAAAGATGCCTTGAGCTGCAAGAGCCGCTACAGTTTAATCAGATTCAAGAGGCATAGTTTAATGCGTAACAAAATACTTTCAACAATTAAACCATTTTTTAAATCTCTGCTCGTCATTGGGCTTGTCCTAACTTTGGCATTTAGTCATGCTGATGGAGCTTTAGCAGCCCGCTCGGGTGGGCGGATGGGAGGTAGTGGCGGTTTCAGAGCGCCCAGCCGCACCTATTCACCTCCTGGCCGTACTTACGCACCAGGAGGAGGAGGATACTATCCGGCTCCCTATCCCGGTGGTGGCGGTTTTGGCTTCCCGTTACTTTTCCCCTTCTTTTTTGGTGGGGGAGGCGGTGGTCTGTTCAGTATCCTGATATTCTTGGCGATCGCTAACTTCCTGATTTCCAGCTTCCGTCGTGTTCGTGCTGGCGATGCTGGCGAAGTGGACTCCCTCAGCTACAGCAATCCCAAGGTTTCCGTCGCACGAGTGCAAGTTGGTTTGTTGTCGGAAGCCCGGAGTCTGCAAAAAGAGCTAGACCAGCTGGCGCGTACAGCAGATACAAGTTCCGCCGAAGGTCGCGCCCAAGTTCTACAAGAAAGCACCTTAGCTTTGCTACGTCACCCGGAATATTGGGTTTACGGTGCGGGTGAATCTCAGCAAACGGCGCTACAAGCCGCAGAAGCTAAGTTCAATCAGCTAGCGCTGGGCGAACGCAGTAAGTTTACTGAAGAAACTCTCTCTAACGTCAATAATCAGCTCAGAGCAGCTGCTCCTAAAGCATCTTTACCAGGAACTGCTGCGGGTGGTGAACTGATGACACAAGACCCTGGTGAGTACCTCGTTGTAACGATGGTAGTGGGTGTGGAAGGTAATCTGGAACTACCGAAAATTAACAGCACCGACGATCTGCGTCAAGCTCTACGTCAAATTGGGGGTATTTCAAGCGATCGCTTACTCGCTGTAGAAGTTCTCTGGACACCCCAAGCAGAGGGCGACACGCTCACTACTGATGACTTGCTGGCTGAGTATCCGGATCTGAAATTAGTTTAATCGAAATTTGTAGGGGCGCACGATTGCGTACTTCTACTGATTTCTTCTCAAGAGGAGGTTGATTATCAGCCTCCTTTTTTCATGTCAATCCCAAACTATTTGGTCAGTCTAGGTGACTGTCTTGGCATAACAAACTTAACTCAGGCTTTAACATGACCATCTAAATTTATTTTTTCAATAAAACCGCGCCGAAATGCTGGTAATTCTCTTCAAATTATGCCATTTTTATCTAGGAATGTTTTTAGGCGTACTGCTAAACAGATTGGTAGCTATCTGCTGGTTCTGGACGCACATCCCAACCTACCGAAGTTAGATAATCGGATACAAAAAATGACGAAGATTTGGCAAAAACTCTTAGTAGTCGCGATCGCCAGTGCGATCGCATTGCTGACAAATATCTCTCCCGCCACTGCTGTTAGCTTAGTACCTGCTGGAGACATTGCTGAAAAGCCTATACTTTCGGCTACTTGCCACGACTACATTAATTGTTATGAGATTGCTATCAGCAATTCTAACCTTTCTCTGAGTGCGCCTTTTAGCGATGGATCGTTCTTAGAACTCAATCCCATCACCACCGATGTAATACCCGTACCCCATTCTGTTGCAAAGCTTAACTCTGTTGCCAGTTTTTTTGTTTTTGGTGCTTTGGGTGCAGGTTGCTGGCTGTTAAGCAAAACCAGCAGAAAGTTTAAAAGAGTTAAATTGCTTTGGTAAGCGTAGAAAAATAACTTAGCAAATAGCGACATAGCCCAGTATATCTGGGCTTTTTTTGTGGGTTTCTTCTTGAGAATGTCAACGCTTCTCTGTTTTTTTTCGGCTGCGCCTAGAGTAATTCGTTAATTTTTCGTTTAGGAATATAAGTAGGAAAAATTAATTATTTACTCTAGTGCCGCAGGGTGGTATTATTAGATAATAGAAATCTATCTGTATTTTTAAAATACAGATAGATTTCTATTATGAAAAAAGCATTTAAAACTAAACTTAATTAAATCATTATACCCTAAAAAAAGTTAATTTTTTGACAATATTTCCAGCTAAAATTTTAAAATTCATAACCTCAAAAAATCGGCACTACTTAAACCGTTTTTGTTCGCTGCGATAACGGAGTAATTCAGCGACAAAGGCAACAACACCTGAAACTATCATTAACATAACGCTCAAGGCGTTGATATCAGGTTTAACGCCAGTGCGGATGCGGCTAAAGATTTCCATTGGTAGAGTTGTGGCACCAGTACCAGCAGTGAAGCTGGCAATCAGAAAGTCGTCCATGCTGAGGACGAAAGATAATAGACAACCAGAGATAATTGCTGGCATCAACTCCGGAAGCAATACTTGTATAAAAGCTTGCACTGGTGTCGCCCCTAAATCTAGGGCGGCTTCTTCTAAGTGGGGATCGAGGGCGTTAATTCGGGAAGAGACGACAAGGGCGACGTAGGCAAGACAAAAGACGACATGAGCCGCAACAATTGTCCAAAGGCTGAGAGGTATGCCAATTACTGCCAAAAATACCAATGTGGCGACTGCGATCGCAATATCGGGAATAATCAGGGGCAGGTATGCAACGCCGCGATACAAGCTTTGAAGAGGAAAGCGATAACGAGCTAAACCTACTGCCATCAGCGTACCAATAACAGCAGCGATCGCTACCGCACAAAATGCTACTGTCAAGCTATTTTGCAGTGCTGTGAGAACGCGAGAGTCGCCAAACAGTTTGAGATACCACTTCCAGGTAAATCCTTCCCACCCAGCGCCATAGGCAGATTCGTTAAAGCTGTAAACGCCAAGTACCAGAATGGGTAGGTACATATAAAAAAACATCAGCAGGGTAAAAAGAACCTGCCAAGAGACACGAGGTTTATCCTTGGACTTCAACATATCTGGGGTGATGTCCTCCTGCTGATTTGTTACTGTACCTGTCATCAATTTTCACCACTAGCCACGGGAAGCGATCGCACTATGCGCTATTTCTTCACTTTACCGGATGCCATCGAATGTCTGGAAGAGTGCGAGCACTTCAACCTGTGCAACTTTTCAGTAATATCTTTAATGTTTGTATCATTTATTACTAGTATTTCTTGAGTTAGGATTATACTTATACAATGGGAATCTGTGCGCTCATATATAGTCTTTTAAACGAACTATTCTAGACGCTGTATAGGGCAGAGCAAAAGAGGAAGCAAGCCTTGCAGTTACCAAAGAGCTACTGAGGCGGGAAGGAAGAAGGGAACAAGAGAGTGTTTTTCTTTCTGTTGATACAGGCGCGATCGCATTCTGGCAAGATATTCTCAAAAAAGAACGCCTGGTGGGAATGGGAATTGAACGATGGAAAACAAACCGGGAATGGTATCTGAAAAAGTGGAAAAGTCCGATACACAGTCCACGGATGTCAAACCGTCGTTTTGGGGTTCAGTTGCGGCTTCTGGGCAAGCGATCGCAAAAACAGCCGTTGGAGGAGTTGCCGCAATAGGCAACACGGCTTATAAAACAGGCAAAGCTGTAGTAAAGACAGCAGCTGGTGTTGGCGAGACGGCGGCGAAACAAACGCAAAAGTTGATTTCGCAAACTACGCAAGGTGCAGGACGTGCGGTTAACTATGTAGGTGATAACCAATTTTTACGCCATGTCACCAGAGCCTTGCCTACAACTTGGCTACTCGGTATCATCAATCAAGTTGATGTAGTAAAAGCCGAAAATGCTGTTAGAGATTTACAGCAAAAGCATCCAAAGGAAAGCCCCAATCAAGTTGCCCATCGTTTGATGGTGGAAAAAGCAGTTTATGGCGGCGGGATGGGTTTGGCTACTAGCTTTTTGCCCGGACAGGCGTTGGCGTTGTTGACTGTTGATTTGGCGGCGACGACACTGTTGCAAGCGGAAATGGTTTATCAGATTGCGGCAGCTTATGGGTTAGATTTGAAAGATCCAGCCCGTAAAGGTGAAGTGTTAGCTATATTTGGTTTGTCGCTGGGCGGGAGTCAAGGAATTAAGGCGGGTTTAGGTTTGTTGAAAGCTACACCTGTGGCGGGCGCGGTAATTGGTGCCAGCGCAAATGCGACGATGATCTATGCGTTGGGTTATGCGGCTTGTAGGTTTTATGAGGCACAGCTGCATTCGCAGGTATCGGAGGATAAGCTAGTAGAAACGCAGGCGGCGAGTGAAAGTTACTTGCAGACTGCGATCGCGCAACAAGCGATTATGGATCGGATACTGGTTCATACAATTGTGGCAAGTTATCCCGGCAAGTCTTGGGAAGACATTCTCCCTTCCTTACAGGCGGCGAATCTCAGCCCTGCATCAATAGATGCGATCGCTTCTAATATTAAATCTCCTCAGCCTTTAGATACGCTTTTAGATCAACTCAACCGCGACTATGCTATCCCCCTGTTGGCGCAGTGTTACAGAGTATCCGAACTCGATAGCGCACTGACACCAGAAGAATCCAAGGTTATCGACAAAATTACTCAAAGATTTGATATTGACGTGGATGCGATTAAAAAGCTTGTAAATATTTAATACAGCTTCCTCAACCGCAAGCCGTCTCGTGGGTTCCAATACTTTCTGGTTAATCTCTCCACGCCAGCGCCACAACCCCTCTCATTGCTCCTTGGGTTCGTCCGAAATCGCGTTACCCAACAAATGCCCTTATAGCCTTGGTTTTTTGCCCTAATCGCCCAAGCTACGCGGGTTTCTGGCAATAAATTCGGCACTTTTTATCTTTCTAGTGTTAGTAACGTATTTAATTCGGGAATCCTAGTAATAGGGGTGATTCTAAATGTGTCTCCCGCAATTACTGCTCTTGATGACTAGACAGCCGCATCTTCTAGAAAGAACCGGGGAAAAGTGGATAAAATCGTCCCCTCTTACCGCAAAGCTTCCCACCCATAGGCATAACTGCCGAATGGCGAGTGGAAATCTCTAGCGTTGCGTAACCAGCAATAAATTTTATTGCTGATATCAGGGTGATTCAGTAGGGAGGACAAAATGAATATAACAGTTTATTTTAACCTAACCTGACTAATTGTTAGGTTGTTTGAATGTATTTTAGGCTCCGATTTGTATACCTACTTATAATTCATTCAAGTCATGGCTGAACAAGCATTTATGGAAGCGCAAATTTTATTCCAAACCGACTCAGAAAGTATTCTTGATAAGCTGCCTCCGGAAGCCAAAACGTGGGCTGAAAGCTTGCCTTGGAACCAGCGCCGTTATGTACTTTCTTTGTGTCATCTAATGTGTGCGGCTACTCCAGAAATGCAAGCCGAATTTTTAGATGATTATACGGCAACTGGTTTAGTTACTAAAAGGCTTCAGGACAAAAATACTCAACAACGTGTTCAAGAACATTTAAAACAATTTCAGATTCAACTAGAGCTAAGTGAAACTGTCTTAAGAAGTTATATTAGACAGTTTTATATACATTCAGCTCAAGATGTTAGCAGACAGCCGGATTTATATTTAGAATCCGCTCTCCGCTTGGTTCTGAGTACAGAAGAACGAAACAACGTATTTAATTACATTTTGGGTTTTGAACTCATTAAAATGATGTTTAGTATGAGTTGGTTACAACATGAAAGGTTGTATCAACTTCAGATAAACCAAGAAGAATTTCTTAATACCTACATCAAACCTATTCAATATGCTCACCGAGTCAACGGTATAATTGTTCCTACATCTAGAAAGAAGTTTTTTGAAAGGCGCAATTATTTTGTTCAAAAACCCAATATTACTGAAAAGAAATTAATTCACCTAGTCATGGCTACTTTTAATACAGATATAGTGACTCATTTTGGGTTTTCAATTATTCGTCATGTTAATTCTTTAGTTTTTGACTACGAATACATTTTTAACCCTGAACAAGAAGGTGTATTTACATAGTTAGCAGGTAAGAGTAATTAAATATCACTGGTGGTTATTGGAAATTAGGTAGCAGTGTATTACCGATTAATATTTCAGCCAGAGGTAATTTTTAGCGAGAAGCCAATTCTGGATGGCGACCCCTTAAACCAGTCATCAACTGCAAAGCATACTTCTTCACAGGATGTATCCGTCGCAGCATCCATAAACCTAGACGGCGAATTGCTACAACTGGCAAGAAATTGTTAGAAAACATTCGATCTAGAAAATCGGTGAAACCTAAAATTGTCAGGTTCTCAGTTTTGCGCCAGCGTTCGTAGCGTTTGAGTACGCGGATATCCCCGATATCTTCACCCGAATTGTGGGCAGTTTGCAAGATTTGCGCGATCGCAGCTGCATCCCGAATCCCTAAATTCATCCCTTGTCCCGCTACTGGATGGCAACAGTGGGCTGCATCGCCAATCAAAGCTAGTCGGGGAAGAGTATAGCGATCGCTGTGCATCAACTGTACCGGAAAAAGATAGCGATCGCCATCAAGTTCCAAATGCCCCAACTCTCCACCTGTGCGGTGTTCCAGTTCTGCGAGAAATTCCTTTTCATCTAGTTCCTTCAAAGCTTTCGCTTCCGCGTGGGGTGCAGTCCACACAACTTGGCAGCGATTTCCTGGTAACGGCAAAACTCCCATCGGGCCGCTAGGCCAGAATCTTTCGTAGGCGATATTATTATGGGGTCTTTCGGTTTTAATCGTTGCCACTACGCAGGATTGCCAGTAGTGCCAGCCTTGGGTGCGGATACCAGCTGTTTCCCGAATACGCGATCGCGCCCCATCTGCCGCCACTAGCAACTTTGTGCGGATAACTTTGCGATCGCCGTTCGCACTCAATTCTATCTCTACCGCTTCAGGTTTATATTCTGCGTTCACCACTTCTGCTGGACACAGCCACGACACATTCGGGGAATTTTCTAGACACTCCTGCAAAGCAGTTAGCAACACCCGATGTTCCGCAGCATAACCCAATCTTTCCGTGCCTAAATCCGGGGGATAGAACTGCACCACGCGAGGATCTTCGGCATCGGAGAGGCTAATTTGCCCAAATTCAGTAATTTGAGGCAAAATTTTATCCCAAATGCCGATTCCCTGGAAAATGCGCCCCGACATTAGGGAAATGACGTATGCTCGTCCTATGGCTACAGCAGCAGATTGACGCGATCGCTCTATTAACACTACCCGCAACCCGGAATCCTTCAAGGCACAAGCCAGGGTTGCCCCGACAATACCACCACCGACAATTGCCAAGTCGTAGTCAAAATTATCTGTCTGTTGCAGCGCCATTTTTAACAAAATTTGTCAAACAAGATAAGAATATTTACTTTTCTTTATTTTGACGCGAACAGCCCAAGCGAGCAAGGCAGAGCTTCTTTTTTCTGGACTTCTGGCTGTAGGGGCATGGCAATCCCCCTACCAAACGTTAGAACCGCAATATATTCCACCCAACTGAGAAAGGCTATAAAGTCTGGAGTGATCGAATAAAAAGGCTGCTTGAAGCAGCCTTTTTATTCTTCTAAAGCCTGGGTGGGCAGGCTATATTTGCTACTTACTTAGCACCCATCTCAATCACTGCACTCCGCATGAAGTTGATCCGCTCTTCAAAGCCGAGTTGCTTGATCTGAGATACAAACTCATTGGTTTCTTCTGGCAATTCGTAGTCAGAAGGCACTTGGATGATTTCGCCTTTATCCATACCTTGTGCTAGACGCAGCCAAATATCTAACTGAGAACTAGAACTCATAGAGCCATATGCACGGCTGAGGTCGCTATCAGCTTTGGAAATGATATCGCGTTGCACCTGTAGCTGTTGCTCTTTGGGCAGCGCCAGGATGTGATGATATATAGTTTCGGCTTCTGCTTGAGCAGAAGTGGCATTGGCTGGTGTCAGTTGATCTTTGATGTCGAGGTAGCCAAACCACAGGATAGCAAGCTGAGTATCCACATCGAAACGCTGAAAGGTTTCTAAGGATTTTCTGGTAGTTTCATCGGTTGCAAATGTCATTTAAATCTCCGAATGCTTAGTAAAATCGTCTGTCTATGAAATATTGAGTAACTTTCGTTTTGCCTCAATATTAAGATTTAATAAGCTCAGAGCTAAGGATTAACCACGCTGAAGACAGATATAGCGATCGCTACTCGCGACGGATGTATATATCTCATATCGCCTATAATCCGTTCACCAGTGTAAAATTAGTCACATTCTGTCAGGCAGGCAAGATGCCTGCCCGACAAAAAGATATAGTTAACAAACTAGACTCAGAGACATCAGCTCATCCGCCATTTCAAAGTTAGCGGTGACATTTTGGACATCATCCAAATTTTCTAGGGTGTCGATTAATTTTAAGAGCGATCGCGCAATTTCTGGATCGGCTACTTCCATCGTATTGTTGGGAATCCAGCGCAGTTCCACCCCACCAACTTTAAAGCCTTTTTCCTTCAAGGTGCGCTCAAGGCTTTCCAAATTTTCCACAGAGGTAAATACCTCAGCACCTTCATTATCCTCATCCTCAATTAGCTCATAAGACTCAGCACCGCCTTCTAAAGACGCTTCCAGCAGCGAGTCTTCCTCAACCGCACCTACTACCGTGCAAACGCCTTTTTGCTCAAACATCCACGATACGCAACCAGTTTCACCGAGATTGCCACCATTTTTACTAAAAGCTGCTCTCAAGTCAGCTGCGGTACGATTGCGATTATCTGTAAGCGCTTCCACCAAAATCGCCACACCGCCGGAACCATAGCCTTCGTAACGAATTGTTTCTAGTTGAGCGCCACCTTCCCAAGTACCAGCGCCCTTTGCGATCGCTCGATCAATATTATCATTCGGAATTCCCGCCGCCTTCGCCTTATCAATCGCCGTCCGCAGTTGAAAATTGCCGGTTGGATCTGGGATACCGCTTCGAGCTGCCACAATAATAGCGCGAGACAGTTGCGTGAAAGTCTTACCCTTCACCGCATCTACTCTCGCCTTCTGACGCTTAATATTTGCCCACTTACTATGTCCTGCCATACACTTAAATCATTAACACGCTTATTCAAAAATAGCTTGTAGCTTGTAGGTTAGGTTGAGGGTTATCCATCCCACATTAATCCTACTCTGCTATATCAAATTTTTGGGTAATGTAAGTGTCTAGCGGTTCTATAACAATCTATTTGAGTAGAGCGTTGTATACAAAGAAGAGGTGATGGATGTACGTCTTTTATTTGGAACAACTTAGATGTTCTAGTTAAGAATAAATAAAAGTTTGGGTTTATCATAGTAACTTTTAAATTAATCTAAATAATTAATTTTGTAATTATTATTTAAATATGTTGAGCTTTATAAATGTTAAGATTAATTCTATCTGTTAATATTAAATAATTTTTTATATTATGTCGCTGGGATTGGACGTATTGGGTCGCATTTTGCTGCGGTGGTTGCTGTTGGGTGTCTGTTTGCTATGTTTGGCGGGATGTCAAGTGCAGCAACAGGTGGGTGTAGTTAAGTTGACGTTGTGGCAAGGGGTGAATCCGCCGCCGAATCGGGATGTGTTGCAGTCGTTGGTGGATAAGTTTAATCGACAGCATCCGGATATTCAGGTGGAATCGCTTTATGTGGGTCAGGCGGATCAGCAGTTGCCGAAGATTCTGGCGGCGGTGGTGGGAAATGCGCCTCCGGATATGTTGTGGTTTTCGCCGATGCTGACGGGTCAGCTGGTGGAGTTGGATGCTATTCGTCCTTTGGAAGATTGGTTAAATGCGTCACCGATACGTGATGAAGTTGACCCAGCTTTGTTTGATTCGATGCAGTACGCGGGTCATACTTGGTCGGTGCCGTTTGGGACGAATAATGTGGGAGTTTTTTACCGTCCGAGTCTGTTTCAGGCGGCGGGGATAACTCAGTTGCCGAAAACTTGGGAGGAGTTGCGACAAGTTGCGCGAACTTTAACTAGCGATCGCGATGGGGATAACCGCATTGACCAACACGGGATGCTTTTGCCTTTGGGGAAAGGGGAATTTGCGGTATTTCTGTGGTTGCCATTTATGTGGAGTGGCGGCGGCGACTTTACGATTGGGAATGATAGGGCCAGTGTGAATCTTGTTAATGAGGGCGCGATCGCTGCCTTGCAATTCTGGCGACATCTCATAGATGATAAATCAGCGGTTTTGTCTTTGCCCGAACGCGGTTATGAGTTAGATAATTTTCTTACTGGTAAGGTGGCGATGCAACTTACTGGCCCTTGGACGCTGGGACAATTGAACGCAACTGGTGTAGATTATGGCGTTTTCCCAATTCCGGCACAGACGCAACAGGCGACGGCGATGGGAGGAGAAAATCTATTTATCCTCAAAACCACTCCGGAACGAGAACGCGCTGCTTGGACCTTTGCCCAGTACGTTATCAGCGAAGAATTTCAAACTCAGTGGGCGCTGGGAACAGGTTATTTACCAGTAAATCTCAAATCGCGGCAAAGTGCGGAATATCAAGAATTTATTGCGAAGTCGCCAGCGCTGAAGGTGTTTTTGGAACAAGCAAAAGATGCGCGATCGCGTCCTATCTTTCCTGGTTATAATCGAATCTCGGAAAATTTGGGCAGAGCGCTTGAGGGGGTATTATTAGGTAAAAGTTCGCCTCAAGAAGCACTCAATGCTTCGCAGCAGCGACTAAATTTAATTTTTTAAAGCTTTAAGTAGCAGAGGTTAACGTTTTGATACAGCACATTTTATCCCCCAATCCGATAAATTGGGGGCTTTGAGAAGTTTCGCTATCCCAAAAGTATTGACTACAATCTGGAGGCGCAAATAGCAGCACCGATGAGTCCGACTTGCGGATTTAAAACTATATGTACTGGCACCCGTTCTAGTAAAGGGCTGACGCGACCTTTGTGGGTGAAAGCATGAAGAAAACTTCCCTCTTTTATAAGTGGGAGAATTTTAGCAGCGATGCCACCAGCAACGTAAAGACCGCCATAAGGTAATAGTTTGATAGCAAGATTACCTGCTTCGGCACCATAAGCTTCTACAAATAATTGTAGGGTTTGCTCCGAGAGGCGATCGCTTTTTTCTAAGGCAGCTTTGGCAATGACAGCCGCGGGATCTACAGTTTTCTCACTCCTACCTGCTTCTTGTTCCCAAGTTCTGACCGTTTGTCCAATTTCTGGCATTTCAGTGGCAATTTGTCTGTCTCTCAAGAATTGGTAAATCGCCACGATCCCTTGCCCAGAAACTACCCTTTCTACAGAAATTCGCTGGATATTGTGCTTATCGAGCAAGTATTTTAACAGCCCAAATTCTAATTCCGAGCGGGGAGCAAAGTCAGCGTGTCCGCCTTCGGAAGGAAACACCTGATAGAGATTGGCTGCCGTTCGGATCAAAAATCCTTGTCCTAACCCTGTACCAGCACCAATTACCCCAATGGGAGCCTCTGGCTGATGTTTGCCAGTTTGCAAGGTATACAAGTCAGACTCAGCTAGACCCAAGACACCATAGCCAACGGCGGCAAAATCGTTGATTAAAATGATTGATTTTATTCCCAGTTGCTGCTCTAGACGTTTGGCATCCAGTGACCAAGTTAAATTGGTGAGGGTAGAGGTATTGTTGACCACAGGGCCTGCGATCGCAAAACAAGCCTTTTGCGGCACCAGCACTCCCCCTTGCATTTCCTGCGTTAAGGGCGGGGAAACTGGGGAAATTCTCTCCGTAGCAGCTTTGAGAAACTGCTGCACTATCGGCACTAAATCGGGATAGTTGCGGCTAGGGTAAATCGCTTCGTAGAGGGTGTGTAATGATCCCTCAGCATCAGCCGCATTAACTAAGCGCAGAATGGTTTTGGTGCCGCCGATATCGCCTGCCAGAAGTAAGGTCATAACTCTAGTGAAACCGGATGACTTTTTCGCTTTGACTCAAGTGGGAGGTATCCCCGTTGAGTTCCATCACCCATTTTTCACCATCACGCACCAGCTTAACCAAACAACACAAAGCAGCGTTGACTTGGGTGCTTTCAGGCGTGCCGCCTACTAAGCCGATTGTCGCACCCAAAACGGATGCTCCGTGACCCACCAGCAGAATATCTTCTGAAAATGCTGCTAGTTGTCTTGCTGTTTCTCCGGAACGTTCTAGCGATTCTTCCCCGGTTTCGGGATACTTGGCAATAACGCGAGAGGTGTAACTCAGGTCAATTCGAGGAAATTGCTCGTGCAATGTTAACAAAGATAATTTTTCTGGCATTGCTGGCATCCAGTGAGGATTCAGCCATTCGCTTAAGCCAGACTCCAGTTTTATAGGTAAATCGAGGACGGATGCCACTTCGTTAGCAGTTTGCACTGTTCGCAAAAAAGGGGAGGCAAAAATGTGGGCAATGCTTTCTCCTTTCAGGCGTTGCGCGAGTTGTTTTGCTTGCACTACGCCATCAGAAGAGAGGGGTGGATCGTAGGGACGTTCGGCGGTTAAGAACCAGTCGGGGTTCACGAAGTCGAGACGGTTGGCGTGTCTTGCAATCCAAATAGTTTGACTCATGCGTTTTTTTATATATTCCCACAGGCTCTGTTGCTAAGGGCGCATTCTGTTCATTGGCATCCCCAAATTCTTAATTTAAGTTTAAGTTTTTTATTTTTGCGAAATTTAGCGCTTCAATAGCCCGTATTGCCTTCTACTCTCAGACCTTACTGCCTTTGTTTCCTCGCCTAACTGCCCGAATTTCCCACGTTATAGCAAGCATCAGCAAAGTTTTTCTCATTTTGTTTTCCAAGATGCAATTGTCAAGGCTGTTCGTGGGTATCCTCTTAAATAGCTATACCGAAAGCAAGTAAGGCTAGGAAACCCCCTCCGGGGATAGACAAAGCAGCTTTAAGGAATGTTACAATAATTAACAAGCGATCGCTCTGATTAAAGACTAAGCACTATGAAAACTGCTCAGACCTCCACAGATACTGTCCGTGCTTACCTACGAGAGATTGGGCGCGTTCCCCTGCTAACGCACGAGCAGGAAATCCTTTTTGGGAAACAAGTACAGCGCTCAACCGCCTTAATAGAACTAAAAAATACACTTTTAACTCAGTTAGGACATGAGCCAACTGAGGCAGAGTGGGCAAATGCAACTGGGTTGTCAGAGAAAGAATTACAGCAAGCGATCGCACTAGGAGAGATAGCCAAACGCAAGATGGTGGAGGCTAACTTGCGGCTAGTAGTATCGGTTGCCAAAAAATACATCAAGCGCAACGTTGACCTGTTGGACTTAATCCAAGAAGGCACAATGGGAATGCAGCGTGGTGTCGAGAAATTTGATCCTACCAAAGGTTATAGATTTTCCACCTACGCCTACTGGTGGATTCGACAGGCAATTACCAGAGCGATCGCAGAAAA
Source organism: Funiculus sociatus GB2-C1 (assembly GCF_039962115.1). Taxonomy (NCBI): domain Bacteria; kingdom Bacillati; phylum Cyanobacteriota; class Cyanophyceae; order Coleofasciculales; family Coleofasciculaceae; genus Funiculus; species Funiculus sociatus. The sequence continues at coordinate 66,654 of NZ_JAMPKJ010000005.1, forward strand.
AGGACGGACAATTCGCCTCCCAATTCATATCACCGAAAAGCTGAACAAAATCAAAAAAGCCCAACGCCAACTAGCTCAGAATCTAGGAAGAGCCGCCACAGCCGCTGAACTTGCTGCCGAACTAGAACTAACCCCCAAGCAAGTCAGAGAGTACCTGGAAAGGGCGCGTCAGCCGCTTTCCTTGGATCTGCGCGTCGGCGATAACCAGGATACAGAACTGGTAGAGTTATTGGAAGACGATGGCCCTACACCAGAAGACTTCGCCACCCAATCATCTCTCCAAGTTGACTTAGAAAAACTGATGGCAGATTTGACCCCTCAGCAGCGCCAAGTATTGGCACTGCGCTTTGGTTTGGCGGATGGGCAAGCCTTGACGTTAGCAAAAATAGGCGATCTCCTAAACATTAGTCGGGAACGAGTGCGACAGATTGAACGAGAAGCCCTCTCCAAGCTCCGCAAGCGCAAAGCTGATATGCGGGAATATATTGCCAGCTAATAGAAGGATGGCTAATTGTTTATTCCCATTAGCCATTCGCAAATCAGAAACTGGTGATACAATCCGCCGTTTTGAGTTCGGTTCTACTCACTATACCCAGCCAATGAACTTGCTACATTTGTTTACATAAAGGTAAATAAATCTCGGAGCGAGTTTCCGGGTCAACCAGTACAACCAACAGATGAGCAGCAATCTATCCTGGTGCAAAGAACTGGGAGCATCTGCCGCTCTTGAAGAACGGAGGAACAAGGTGAACAACCCGTCAAATCGAGTCTCAGAATTCTTTGAAAACGATTCAGAAGGCGGCAACTTGCTTTGGCAATACGTCCAATCTATGAATCCAGACACGATTACCCAACTTTCCAAACCCTCTTCTCAGGAAGTGTTTCAGGTAATGGAACGCAACATCGTGGGGCTGTTGGGGAATCTACCACCAGAACACTTTGGTGTTACAGTCACTACCAATCGTGAAAATCTGGGGCGTTTGCTGGCTTCGGCAATGATTAGCGGCTATTTTCTGCGTAACGCCGAACAGCGAATGACGTTTGAGAAATCCTTACAAGCTGCCACTGAAGCCAACTCTTTTGAAGCTGAGTAATAAACGTCAGGCGATGTGCTTTTCTTAAATGCCTGTAGAACAAGCGTCTCGCCTGTTTGATTATTGGAGGCGGGACGCTACGGTAAATCAAGGTACAGGCTAAATAAAGGTACAGCGTCCGATATAGCGACTCGGCAGACGAGAAAGTAAGTCTGCCGAGTTCTGCTATTTTGGAGGAAAAGTGATTCTCTTATGAGCCAAACTTCCGCGCTTCTTCCTCATAAGTCAATTGGCGTTGCTGTTATCTGGAACGAGCAAAGACAAATTTTAATAGATCGAAGACGCCCAGGTGGTTTAATGGGCGGACTTTGGGAATTCCCCGGCGGCAAAATCGAGCCTGGAGAAACCGTCGTGGAATGTATAAAAAGAGAAATCAAAGAAGAGTTGGGAATTGAAATAGAAGTAGGCGATCGCTTGATCGTTATCGACTACATCTATAGCCAATTTAGCATCACCCTCAACGTCCATCACTGCCAACACCTTACAGGCATTCCCCAACCTATCGAATCCGAAGAAGTGCGCTGGGTGACACTCGATCAACTCGATCAGTATCCCTTTCCCGCCGCTAATATCCAGATTATCAACGCCCTGCGGAAAAATTAACAATTCTTCACTCATCGCTCGTTTCCAGGCTCAGCCTGGGAACGAGGGAAGAACTCTACCGATAAACTGGCAGGGTGAAGTGGAAACTGCTGCCTTTATCAGAAGCCGAATCTACCCAAATTCGCCCATAATGCGCCCGGATAATGCGCTGACACAACCCAAGACCAATCCCATATCCATCTTTTGCTTCATCTCGCTCCAGCCGATAGCGATCCTCAAAGATCCGGTCTTGATTCTCTACAGGGATGCCAGGGCCAGTGTCGTCAACACTCACTTGAATTTTCTGTGTAGTGCGGTGAAGCATTGAAACCTGGATTTTGCCTCCTTCTGGAGTGTACTTAATCGCATTGTCCAGCAGGTTTACGATCACCTGACGCACCCGTTCTTCATCTGCATAAACATAGGGGAGATCGTTGGGAATATCAGTTTTTAAGGATTGAGATTTTGCCTGACACCGATTTTTCAAGGAGTTGAGAACCTCATGGCACAGCGCCCCCAAGTCTAACTTCAGAGGTTTAATATGTAATTCAGCGCTCGTCCCCCTGGAAGCTTGCAGAATATCTGTAATCATCCTGTCCATAGCGCGGAGTTGGGAACGAGCCTGTTTGCTTAACTGCTCCATCTGCGCTGGGGTCAACCTGGGAGCGCCGCCACCATTGCTCCAGTTTTGGGTTATTTCTATAGTTTCCACCGCCAGAGAGGCAGCTGTCAGGGGACTACGCAGGTCGTGAGCCAACATAGCAACCACCCGGTCTTTGAACTTTAGCTGAGCCAGCAGTTCTTCTTTTTCTTTCTTGAGCCGAAAAATTTCGTCAGACAGTTGAATAAGTTCTGCGGAATAGGCAACGGAACTAATTGCTGATTTTGGTGTCTGTGTTGTCGGTGCCTCAGTTGGGAGTGGTAAATTCTGTTGATATTCCTCAACACAAAGTTGCCAGCGGGGCCACCAATTCTTCAACTGAGTTACTAAATCACTACCAGCAAGAGTCTGTCGGGGTTCTGGATGGATTTTAATCAGAGCAGGAGTCGCTATAAGTTTAAAGTGTTCAGCCAAATAAGGCTGTTCCCCCACCTCGATAACCTGAATTTCAAAGGCATACTGTGCTTTGAGCTGAGCTAAATAACTGTGTATTTGTTGAATCTGTTTGCGCGAACTAGGACGCTCATCAACGAACAGCACTAGCTGTAGTGACGCTTCAGAAGACGTAGGTTTTTCAGGAGCTGCCTGTATGTAATCTGGTTTCAGCACTGGCACCAACCGGGGACGCTTTGACTGTGAGTGAGACTAACTGACAGTTGAACAGAATCCAAGATCCGCTTTCAATTTAATATCTATTTAACATTTATAAACGATTGTAAGTGATGTTGTTAAGATTACAGAAGCCGTCAGTGTTGCGGATGGTGATGGGCGCAGCGATCGCGTTCTTTTTGTTTACCCTGATTCTCACCCTGCACCGACACTACACCTTCTATTCCTCCTACGACCAGGGCATCTTTAATCAAGTCTTCTGGAACAACCTTCACGGTCGTTTCTTTCAAAGTACCCTTTCTTCCCAACTTTCCACTAACGTCGTCCACAATAGCGAAGTACCAGAGGTTTTTTACCACCGCTTAGGGCAACACTTCACCCCCGCCCTCTTGCTCTGGCTACCGCTGTATGCTTTATTCCCGTATCCAGCAACTCTCACCGTTTTACAAGTCACTCTTGTAACTGCCGCTGGTTTGGTTCTGTACGTCTTGGCGCGACAGTATTTGGAACCACCCCTGTCAGCGATGATTACCGTCAGCTTTTACTGCGCTAACGCTGTCCTCGGCCCTACTTTATCCAACTTCCACGACATTTGCCAGATTCCCTTGTTTATGTTTACTCTGCTGCTGGCAATGGAAAAACGCTGGTGGTGGCTGTTCTGGGTGGTGGCTGTTTTGATTTTGGCGGTGCGGGAAGATAGCGGAGTGAGTTTGTTTGGTGTCGGCTTTTACATGATTCTCAGCAAACGCTATCCGCGCATCGGTCTTGCTGTATGTACTCTCAGCTTTGGTTACATGATTGTCCTCACCAATCTGATCATGCCGCTATTTTCCGAAGATATTTCCCAGCGGTTTATGATGGAACGATTTGGTCAGTACGCGGATGGCGATGAAGCTTCCACTCTGGAAATTATCTGGGGAATGGTTAGCAATCCGCTGCGGCTAATAGTAGAGTTATTTTCACCTTTAGACCGCACGATTAAGTATTTGTTAGGCCAATGGTTGCCTTTAGCTTTTGTACCAGCGATCGCGCCCGCTTCTTGGATGATAGCTGGATTTCCCCTCTTAAAGCTGCTGTTGGGTAAAGGTATGTCCGTCCTCGCCATCAGCATTCGCTACGCCATGACAGTTGTACCTGGACTATTTTACGGGACGATTCTCTGGTGGGGGAGAAAGCAGAACAGAGGGGCAGAGGGGATGTCCAATTCCCAATCCCCAATTCCCAAATCCTTTCGCCGCTTTTGGATAATTTGCCTAAGCCTTTCTCTATTTTTTACCTTTACATCTAACCCGAATCGGACTCTTTATTTCCTGATTCCAGATTCCATTCAGCCTTTAGTTTATGTTCCACTTCCGCGACAGTGGGAACACGTCAGCCAAGTGCGTCCGTTGCTGGCTCAAATTCCGCCAGATGCTAGTGTTACTGCAAGTACCTATCTCATTCCCCATCTTTCCGGTCGCCGCGAAATTATCCGCTTTCCTAACTTGCAGCTACGCAACGATGCGCGTGAGGTTGTGAATGTGGACTACATTATTGCTGACTTGTGGCAGATGCAGCAATATCAAACCGCTTTTCGCGAGGAACGCGAACTCTTGCAAAATGGCATTCCTTTTATTGAGCAATTGTCTAGTAGTGGGCAGTATGGGATTATTGGCTTCAAAGATGGGGTGATTTTGATGCAAAAAGGTGCTGCGTCGGTAGAACAAGCGATCGCATCTTGGCAAGCCTTTCGCCAACAGGTTCCGCCCAAGTAAGTTTTAAACCAATTGTCCAGATAGACTGGGAAAACTATCTGGACTCTTTATCGGGACTCCGCCACAAGCCCCGTAAGAAGAGGCATACGCTGTAGGCGATCGCACTTAGATATCAATCAGTCCACCCATGATCCGCATTCGCACGGAAGCCCTAGAGGGCGATCGCGTGACAATATTAATTTACAGATAACGACCCTTGGATGGCTGAAAATTTACGCGATCACATATTTGATCCGTTTTTCACCACAAAAGCGGTAGGTAGAGTTACTTTTCTGCTCTTGTCTATTAGTTATTAGATTGTTGTGGAAAAACACGGTGGTCAATTGAAGTGTATTTCAGAGCTTGGTTTTGGGTCTTTAGGGATTGAGATTACGAGAAAGGCAGTACCTCAAAGGGTAGGGACTGGTAACTAAAAAGGCTCTTATGGAAAGAAAAGAATTTTTTACTTTGCCCTTTTTCTTTCTTTAAGGGCTGTGGATTAGGAAAACTTTTGTAATTTCCTGCATTTAACCTATTTTTTGATCGTCACTCAACTTAGAGCGGCGATCGCAGCAACTTTGCTGTCAATCCCTGTTAAATGTTAAAAGATTATTAAAAGTTTTTACATCTTACACTAATTCAGGTATAAGACTATAACTTTGAGAAATATGTCAATCTATAGCAATTTGTAAATTTATTAGGGAGAGGGGAGTTATGAAGATTTTGGTACTAACTTGGGAGTTTCCGCCGCGCATTGTGGGAGGGATTGCCCGCCATGTAGGAGAGTTATATCCAGAGATTGCCAAGCTGGGGCATGAAGTCCACTTGCTGACGGTAGAGTTTGGTCATGCGCCACTGTATGAGGTGGTGGATGGTGTACACGTGCATCGGGTGCCAGTCGGTTGCGGTCACGACTTCTTCCACTGGGTTGTGAATCTAAACCAAAGCATGGGGATTCACGGTGGTAAACTGATGATGGAAGAAGGGCCGTTTGATTTGATCCACGCGCATGATTGGCTGGTAGGAGATGCCGCGATCGCGCTCAAGCACAACTTTAAAGTTCCCCTAGTTGCCACTGTCCACGCCACAGAATTTGGACGTTACAACGGCATCTACAACGACGACCACCGATATATTAGTGGCAAAGAAAAGCTTCTCGCCTATAACGCATGGCGGATAATTGTCTGTACCAACTATATGCGGCAAGAAGTAGAACGGGCTTTAGAAAGTCCTTGGGACAAAATTGATGTAATTTACAACGGCATCCGACCGGAGAAGAAACGCAGGGCGCAGGAATTTGATGCTTGGAACTTCCGCGGTCGCTTTGCTGAAGACAGGGAAAAAATTGTCTATTACGTCGGTAGAATGTCCCACGAGAAGGGCGTTTCCGTGCTGCTGAATGCTGCCCCGAAGGTAATTTGGGAAATGGAAGGTAACGTCAAAATTGTGATTATTGGCGGCGGTAACACCGACCCTCTCAAACAGCAAGCTTGGAATTTAGGCATTTGGGACAAGTGCTATTTCACAGGCTTTATGTCTGATGCTGATTTAGATAAATTTCAAACCGTTGCCGATTGCGCCGTATTTCCCAGCCTTTACGAACCCTTTGGCATTGTTGCCTTAGAAAGCTTTGCCGCTCGCGTTTCAGTTGTAGTATCAGACACGGGTGGTTTACCAGAAGTCGTGCAACACACCAAAACTGGAGTTGTGACTCAGACAAATAACGCTGATTCTCTGGCTTGGGGAATCTTAGAGGTGCTAAAAAACCCAGCTTACGCACAGTGGCTAGTGGACAACGCCTACAAAGATTTAGAACGGCGGTTCAGTTGGACAAAGATAGCGAAACAGACAGAGGAAGTTTATCAGACAGTAGTGCAAGAGCGATCGCAAGTTCACTGGGCATAATCCGATTTTGGAATTTGCTGAGGTCGGAGTTTCGGAAACTCCAATGATTTTGGATTGAGAAATTCTCGTTCCCAAACTCAGTTTGGGAACGAGAGACGGAATGGTCTGCATCACCATAAGGCTGGCTGAAAGAAAACTATGAACACTCCCATATTTTCCCAGCATCCGTACCGTTGCAAACTGGATTGGGGACAGAGGGGCGCTCGTCAGGCGGCAGAGAGAGGAGATATTATCGTCATTGTGGATACCCTCAGCTTCTCGACAGCGGTAGCGTGTGCAGTGCATCATGGCGGCATTGTCTATCCCTGTTCAAAAACTGAAGATGTAGCAGCCTTTGCACAGCGCATTAGTGGTGAAGCATCTGTGAATCGGAGAGACGTACCTGACAAGGGGCGTTTTTCGCTATCGCCTCTGACCTACCTGGGACTAGAGTCAGGAACACGAATCGTGCTAGCTTCCCCCAACGGAGCAACGTGCAGCCGCTTGTCTGGTCAGGTTTCTTACCTTTTCACGGGAGCATTAGTAAACGCAGCAGCCGTAGCTACAGCCGTGTCACAGGTTATGAGTACAACTAATCTATCTGTGACAGTCATTGCCTGCGGAGAACAGTGGTCAATACCTTCTGAGGAAGGGCAACTGCGCGTAGCAATCGAGGACTACGTGGGTGCAGGCGCAATCTTGTCTTATCTAGAATATGAAAAATCACCTGAAGCCCGTGTGTGTGAGGGTTCTTTCAGGTATATTCAAAACCATTTGGAGGAGACGCTTTGGGAGTGTGGAAGTGCGCGGGAACTGCGAGAGTCAGGATTTGAAGCCGACGTACAGCACTCCCTAACATTAAACCTGTACGATTCCGTACCCGTCATGCGAGGCGAGTATTTTGAAAAAGCCTACTTCAAAATCAACTGACAGCGATGACTGTGCAAAAGTTGAAACTCCCGGCCTGCTACTTGTTCCAACATAGAAACAAGATGTTCAGGTCTTAAGATAGTTCCATCATTGCAATAACTACCCACATAACGCAAAGCAACTCCTTCCTCCTCTCTGCGCCCTCCGTGCTTCTGCGATTCCTTAACCTCCAACTCAAACAAGCGATCGCGCAGATTCACCTGTTTAATCTTCCCAGACTTCGTAGTTTGCTCTACCAAAATCTCGTCTTTAGCCTTAATCGCCTCCACCCAATCTAGCCACTGAGTTTCACCCTCAGTCACCACCGTAATCAAATACTCCGCCTTCTCCAGCAGCGCAGTCGCCGCAGTCCCCTTGAGATCAACATCTTCCACCCGATAAATCGGAATATCTGAAGGTAACTGTGCAGCTAACCTCTGGCGGAAAGATTCCTCATCCAGCCTTTCTTTCAACTCAAAATCCACAATCTCGCCACTGCTAGTCGCACCTAGAGTCAGCGCACTAGCAGGAGAAATTCGAGGACTAGGATGAAACCCACCAGTGAAAGAAATCGGTAAAGCCGCCCGTCGCACCGCCCGGTCAAATAGGCGCACCAAATCCAAATGACTCACCAGCGCCATATCACCCAGCTTCCCAAACCAGACTCGCAAACGCTGCACCCGGTCTTGATTTGGCGTGAAGTGTCCGGCAAATTCCGGAATCGGCAATGGCTTTACCACAATATTGTGACCAAAGTCAATACCGCAAACGCCACAGTGAGAACAACCTTCAAAAGAGCAATCTGGAACCGTCGCCGCCTCTAGCGCGCGTTTGAGATCATCTTTGAGCCAGTTTTTATCAATTCCCGTATCTATATGATCCCAAGGGAGAGGCGCATCTATTAATTGGGCATTAGGCATAGACGACTGGGAATTGGGAGTTTCTTCTCCCCAGTTTCCAGTTCCTAGTCCCCAGTCCCCAGTTTCCACTAGGCGATATTTCCAGGTTAGATTAGATTGCGCGATCGCTTCTCCCCAAGCAGCAAAAGCCCGTTCCACATTATCGAACCAGGAATCCATTCCCGCGCCCAATTCCCAGGCGCGACGTAACACCTCGCCTAAACGCCTGTCACCCCGTCCGATAAAATCTTCCATCGCCGAAAGCCGAACATCTGTGAAGTTTACCTTCACCCCCCTCATCCCGCGAAACTCCTCGCGTAGAAGTTTCTGCTTTCGTTTAAACTCAGTTGTTGATACCGAGTGCCACTGAAAAGGTGTGTGCGGCTTGGGCGTAAAATTAGAGATTGTCAGATTAAAATTCAGCCACCTTCTGCCCTCGGCACGACACTCTTGCTTTAGCCAGCGTACAGTTTCGGCAATGCCCAGCACATCAACATCCGTTTCCCCAGGCAAACCGATCATAAAGTAGAGCTTAATCTTATCCCAGCCCTGCTCGAAGGCCGTTTTCACACCCCGCAGCAGTTCGGCATTAGTCAACCCTTTGTTGATAATATCCCGCATCCGCTGGGTTCCAGCTTCCGGTGCAAAAGTTAGCCCACTTTGTCGCGTACCGCCGATGATATTGGAAATATTTTCATCAAACCTGTCTACCCGCTGACTCGGTAAAGATAGGGAAATATTCTCATCTTTGAGGCGATTTTTGACTTCCATCCCCACAGCTGGCAGAGACAGATAATCGGAACACGAGAGAGACAATAGGGAAAACTCGTTATACCCAGTTTCCCGCATTCCCCGCTCAATTGCTTCGACAACTTGCTCTGGTTCGACGTCCCGCGCCGGACGAGTCAACATTCCTGGTTGACAAAAACGGCAACCGCGAGTACATCCGCGCCGTATTTCTATCGTCAAGCGATCGTGTACTGTCTCCACGAAGGGAACTAAGCCGATAGAATAAGCTGGCATGGGTGCAGCAACCCGCCGCATAACCCGCTTTGGCACGTCTGGGCGGTTGGGATGAACTGAGCCACTGATAAAAAGCTCCTTATCTTCCCCCTGTTGCGGGGGGATTGAGGGGGGTGCCATGTCATAAAATTGAGGCACGTAAACGCCGGGGACTTGTGCCAAAGAAAGCAGCAAGTCTTCTCTACTCAATCCGGCTTTTTTGCCGCGTTCTACTACCCAGCCTATTTCTGGCAACAGTTCCTCGCCATCTCCCAGCGCAATAAAGTCGAAAAAGTCTGCGTAGGGTTCGGGATTCGATGTTGCAGTTTGTCCCCCTGCGAAAATTAGCGGGTAAGAGGAGTTGGGGGACTTGTCCCCAGTCTCTAGTCTCTCGCGCCACGTCAAAGGGATTCCTGCCAAATCCAGCATTTCAAGGATGTTGGTGGCTCCGAGTTCGTAGCTGAGGCTAAAGCCTAAAATATCAAAGTCTGTGAGACTGCGCCGTGACTCAACAGCAAACAGGGGCGTTTGTGTTTCTCGTAGCTTCGCCGCTAAGTCGGGAGCTGGTAAATAGGCGCGATCGCACAGTTGCCCTAGCTGAGCATTCAAAATATTGTAGAGAATGATATGCCCAAGGTTAGATGCACCCACCTCATAAATTTCTGGGTAAGTCAGAACCCAGCGCACCGCCGCTGCGTCCCAAGGTTTGTGTACCGCTCCTAACTCGTTCCCCAGATAACGAGCAGGTTTCTGTATGTCTGGCGTAAGTAACTTTTCGATTGCGATCGCCACAGCAAAACTCTCCCCTGCTTCCAGTGCCTCAGATTCAACCCTAGCACCAATTCGCAGTCAGCAGTTTAGCTTCTAGTTTGAAGTAGTTACGCTCAGCGGGCAAAATTCGATATTTCCTAGTCCCTAGACTTTTTGAGCTGCTTCAAATGCTGACTGATTTTCAAAAATTTCAAATACACCGTCAAGTTGAGCCAGCTCAAAAATCATCCGAATCGAGGGCGAAACCGAGCAGAGTCCAAACTGCCGATTTAATTTATGAGCTAAACGGTGAGCGGATACTAACGCCATGAGTCCAGCACTATCCAAAAGATCCACTCCAGCCATATCAACTAACACTATGGACTGTTCAGAGGAAACCGCCGCTGTCAGTTCACCTTGAAGCTCTACCGCGTTGGAAGCATTTACGTGACCTTGGGGGCAAACAACCGTAATGTTTAAGCGGACCAGTGTACTTTGCATAGCGTATATCCTGCTTGAGCTAATAATCAAAAAATTGTCTGATAGCTTTGACGATATACTCTAAATTCTTGAATTGCCTACTCCTTCCTAGGTATTTTGCCAAATCTTCATTACTTGACCCCTATTTTTTAAAGTTTTCAATAAGCTTTAACTTTCAGTGTCAAATACTACGGACATAATTTAATAAATCTATTAGTTGCATTTAGGCATATATCTTCTTAACTTATTCCCCCTCCTTAAATCAAACCTATGGTAGATGCACTAGCTTTTAAATTATTCTTTATTTCTGCACTTAGCGAAGCCAAGCTAGGGTTCAAACCTAAGGCTAGACAATATCGCTTACCTTAGGAAGCCATAATATTTATGTTAAATCTGAAACAGATAAGATAAATAAAATTGTAAAAAAACTAAAAGTAATCTCAAATTTAAAAAAACAGTGATTTGGATCACTTTGCTATCCAGTATTAGATCACTCTCTCAACTAGATATATAATTGATAATTTTTATATGCGGAGTTCTATAGGTTTTTATGAGAACTAGATTCGTTATTCGTCAACTGGTAGAAAAAGCTCTCCATATTAAGAAATTGACTCCAGATATAGAGAGTGAAATAAACTATGAACTGACCAGGCTAGGCTACATCTCTGATGTAGATTATGAGGCACTGGAATTACTTATGTCAGAGATGGATGCAGGTCGCATTCAACTTGTGGCAAGTTGCTAAAAAGGCAAAATACTCATATTTGGGCGATCGCCTTTTTTGTCCCACTTGGCGGTAAACTGTCTGATGGTTCATTATAACGCCATTTTTTCAGTTGCTAAACTTCCATGCCGTTTGCTAAACGCCTAAAGAATATTTTGCCCTATATATTTGCTGAGATTAACAGCAATCAGGATGAAATAGTCGGCTTAGGGGTGGACATAATCAACATGGACGTCGGCACTCCTGACCGTCCAACGCCAGCAGATATTGTCTAGGCGATGCACGAAGTAATTGACAATCCATTGACTCATCATTATCTACCAGATCAGCGAACCAAAGATTACCGCTCATCTGCTGCATGAATGAAATACTGTTTTGCTGTCAAAGACTTAAATTCAAACACCGCAGTTGTGTATTTCATAGGCTTGAAAAAAGTAATCCAAAATACCTGGAAAGAATTTATCTCCCTGTCTTAGAGAAATGCCGCATCATTGTACCCACTGTAAAGGCTACGATGTTGGGAAGCTTCTTCTGAATTACCTTGAGACTAGCAGATGAACGGATGTGCGAAGCGATTCAAGAAATGAAAGACGCAAACATTCGCTACGAAGCCTGAAACTCACTTTTATAGACTTGCCAAACCTGGCGGACAAAGCAAGTAAGTTGCCGATGGCCTTCAGTTGCGTCGGTTATTGGCGCATTTGGAGCATCCATCTGGGTTAACAGAGGAATCACCTCTGTATCAAGTGCAGGTCGAAACAAACTTACAGGCCATACTAAATCTGCACCTTGACGCAAATTGTACAGCATTGGTAATGGGTTAGCATCCTTGTTTGGTAATACAGTAAGCATTAAAGGGCGCACCCAGCAAACCTGTCGTGAAGTCACAACTTGAATAACTTCAGCGTACAGGCGAGAATTTTCATACTCTAAACAAACAATCTGGTAAGGCTGAAAGTTAGGAGCGGAACTGATTGAGGCTTGCTTCACAGGAAGAAATAGGACTTTTCTTATTGCTTCTTTATTGTAGAAGTTAGATGCCCTTTAGGGGGTAAGCTTGGAGTACCTTTGGTGCTACGCTTGGCACGTCCTCCCAGATGAGCGATCGCTACCAAATATAACAATAACAACCTAATATAACATCCCTAATTGGTTCCTGAAGGCGAGATCCCCGACTTTTTAAAGAAGTCGGGGATCTGAAGGGCTAGAATCTCACAAATCAATATTTATGCAAGAACTATTTACACTTAAAGAATTGCTGCTAAATCGGGCTATCCACGACTCATTGACGATTGTTGAATAACTCGAATCAAAAAGTAAAAATGGCATTATTAATAATATTAGCAGCTAGGCTATTACATCTGATAAGGGAGCAAGTCGAAAATTGCACAAATCGCTGTTGGGAAGTATCTATACTGGTTAATAAAAAGGAAATTTTGGCTGGTGCCTTGGCTTTAATGTCACTGCCAGAATGAAGAAATTTTGACGCTTTGCGGATAAGCGATCTCTATAGCAGTCCTAAATGATTCGTGAATGCCAGATCCCCGACTTCTCTAAGAAGTCGGGGATCTAAAGTGCTAGGACATCACAACTCAAATAGGATTGCTATATAATTTCTTTCTATAAGCAATATGCTATATTTCTTACCTAAATAAAAATATTAAGGTTTGCTCCCCAATCCCCGATAAATTAGGGATTAGGGAGCAAATGTGTTGCATCACAACGTTAACCGAGATGTATTGTCCTCAACCCTTCTCCCATCAAGGGAGAAGGGGTTGGCAGTAAATCTCCCTTAAACTGGCAGCACCGAATTTGCAGAATTCACTCCCATCGCACCGGAGTAAATCAAACCTCGTTGCATATCCAGCGTCAGAATCGCTCCATCCCGAATGATTTCCGTTGCCTTCTTCACGCCCACAATTACCGGAACACCCAAGCGTAAGCCAATCACAGCCGCATGAGAAGCCAAACTTTCATCCTCAGTAATAATCCCAGATGCCTTGCGAATTACATCAACAAAATCAGCATTAGTGCGAGGCACCACCAGAATTTCTCCATGATTGAAGTTTCCGATTTCCCTGGCAGTGTGAGCCACCCGCGCGCGACCACTGACCGCGCCCTGTCCGATGCCAATGCCCTTACCCAGAACCGAAGTCACCACCTCAACCTTAATTAAGTCGGTGGAGCCAGATACGCCTTGCAGCGTTCCGGCGGTCATCACCACCAAATCGCCCTCAATCAGCATCTGCTTCTCTAGAGCCACATTGATTGCCGCATGGAACGTCTGACCAGCTGAAGGCAACTCCAGCACCAGTAGGGGTTTCACGCCCCACACCAGCTGCAATTGTCGCGCTACATCCACATGGGGAGTTATTGCCAAAATCGGTTTTTCTGGTCGGAACTTGGAAACATTTCTGGCAGTAGCGCCGCTTTTCGTAAGCGACATAATCGCCGCCGCCCCCAACTGTTCGGCAATCTGACCGACAGCCTGACTAATAGCATTAGTGATAGAGCGGGTGGTGCCTTTGACATTCGGGGCGATTTTTTCCTGCTCAATCCGCACGGCAATTGCTGCCATCGTCTGCACAGCTTCGATGGGGTATTTACCGACAGCAGTCTCATTCGACAGCATTACCGCATCGGTACCGTCAAGAATGGCATTCGCCACGTCGGAAACTTCAGCCCTGGTTGGGCGGGGATTGTTCACCATGCTGTCCAACATCTGAGTCGCCGTAATCACGGGAATGCCCAGCTGGTTCGAGGTGGCAATCAGACGCTTTTGTAAAATCGGGACATCTTCCGCAGGCAATTCCACGCCCAAGTCACCGCGAGCCACCATAACGCCATCAGAGAGGGAAAGAATCGCCTCCATTTGCTCGATGGCTTCGTGCTTTTCAATTTTGACAATCACTGGCACTTGCTTACCAGCATTGGAAATTAGCTCTTTGATTTCCAGCACATCCTGGGGGTTGCGGACAAAACTCAGCGCTACCCAGTCAACGCCCTGGTCAAGACCAAACATTAAGTCTTTACGGTCTTTGTCAGTAAGCGCCTTAATTGACAGGTAGACACCTGGGAAATTCACGCCTTTGTTGTTGGAGAGAGTTCCCCCTACGACGACGCGACAATGCAATTCCCGTGAAGTGCGGTCTATCTTTTCCACGACCATTTCAACTTTGCCGTCATCAAGCAGAATCGTGGCACCACAGGGGACTTCATCGGCCAGAGGTTCGTAGGTGACAGAGCTAATTTCCTGGGAGCCTGCGATTGGTTTGCTAGTTAGAATGAAATGATCGCCGTTCCTTAAAACTATAGACCCATTTTCAAACCGTCCCAGACGAATTTTCGGCCCTTGCAAATCTTGCAAAATGCCGACTGGCTGATTTAGTTCAAAAGCTGTCTGGCGAATCAGGCGAATGCTACGCTGATGGTCTTCATGGGTGCCGTGGGAAAAGTTGAGGCGCAAAGTAGTCGCACCCGCTTCAATTAAATCGCGTAGGACTTCTGGACGACTGGTAGCGGGGCCAATCGTAGCAACAATTTTTGTCCGGCGCAGGAAATTTCGCAGTTGCATGGGGAAAATTTCAGGGAGAGCAGAAGAGGACTGCTAACAACACTAAAGCAAAAGGGATACTATCATATTTCGCTGAGTGATAGTATATAGCTCTAATTTTGCGTTGCGATCGCGTCAGGGAACGAGCCTAGTTGTGGATTCTGCCATCAGGCATAATTGTACCCTTGAGGTTAGCACCCGCCAACTCTGCTTTTTCTCTAGCGATCGCTCCTAAAAGACTTGCATTTTGCAAATCGGCGAATTGCAGATTTGCACCGCTGATGTTAGCACCATTGAGAACCGCATTGCTCAAGTTAGCATTAGCCAAATTAGCTCCCGTGAAGTCGGTATTTGCCAGAATCACACCGCTTAAGTTGGCGTTAGCTAAATTGGCACCTTTGAGCTTAGCATTGCTCAGGTCACTCCCTGTAAAGCTAGCGCCACTCAAGTCGCAAAATTCACATTGATTCGTCGCCATTAACCGTTGAACGTGTTCTGGATTATCCGCCTTAACGGGCATCGCCCAATAGTAAGGCATCAACAACGCAGCTACAGTTAGTATTTCTCGTTTCATGTTTTTTGATGCAACAGCTGCTTTCAATCAGTAGTAGTAGTCTTTTTTTGACTTTTACCTTTTTAAGGTGCTGCCGTTTCGGAAGGCGAATATCTGTTCAAGCCGATAACACCTTTCAGCTTAGCCTCCTGCCAGTTGGCACCTGTGAGATTAGCCTCAGCTAGATTAGCCCCCTGAAAATCTGCTTCTGTCAGGTTAGCGTAACTTAGATTAGCATCTCCCAAATCAGCTCCGCTCAAATCTGCGGTGCTGAAATTGGTATAACTCAGATTAGCCTCCTTCAAAATGGCACTAATCAGATTGCACTGAACCAGATTTGCACCAACTAAAGACGCACCAGTTAGATTAGCAGAACGCAGATTTGCCTCGCGCAAGTTTGTGCCACTCAAGTTTGCATTAATCAGATTAGCTTCACTCAGGTAAGCATAATTGAGGTTGGCACCGCTCAAGTCAGCACCACTTAGATTAGCGATCGCTAACTTGGCATTTGTCAGATTAGCATTTTTCAGCCCAGCCGTAGTCAGATTAGCACGATTGAAACTAGCACCACTCAAGTTAGCACCACTCAAGTTAGCATCGGTAAGATTGGCACTCTGCAAGTTAGCATTCGGCAACAAGGTGCCAAGAAGAGACGCCTCAGCCAAAACAGCACCATTCAGGTCAGCATTGCCCAAGTATGCCTGATTAAGCTTGGCTTCGCTCAGGTTAGCACTACCCAGCTTGGCATTATCAAGTTCGGCACCCGTCAGGTTAGCAGCCGCCAGGTTAGCACCCGTTAAGTCAGCAATGTTCAGTTTTGCCTCTGCCAGGTTTGCCCTTACTAGATTGGCAACCGCAAGATTAGCATTACTTAAATTTGCCTTGAGCAAATCAGCATCAACCAGATTAGCAAAATTCAGATTCGCATTCTCTAGCTTGGCACCACTCAACTGAGCTTTGGTTAGGACAGCGTTATACAAGTCAGCGCCCTTTAAATTGGCGTACCGCAAATCAGCAGGAAATTCCTTAGCTTGCTTAGAGTCCTTGCGGTCTTCATTACGCGATCGCATTATCCCCAATTTTGCTTCCCTTAAGTTTGCCTTCTCTAAGTTGGTAATAACCAGCTTGGCACCGTTCATCTTGGCACCTTCTAGCTTGGCACCACTCAGGTCAGCACTACTTAAGTCTGCCCCTTCCAAATCAGCATCCGTCAAGTCAGCACCCTTTAGCTTGGCATTGTCCAACTTGGCATTCTTCAGGTCGCATCTGGGACAGGCGTTTGTTTCGAGTAATCGTTCTACGTGTCGAGAATTGGCCGCTTGCGCTGGGTTGACCAACACTCCGACGACTAAAGTTGCAACCGCGCAAGCCAAACCCACGAAGGCGGGGTTAATATACCAGTTAGGGCGATGAACTGCCCCATCAATGCAAGCAAATGCTTTCTCTGGCGCTATAGTCATTCATCCCTCATCCTTGATATTGAATGCGGTAAATTCGGTCATTTGCTTCCTCCGTAACTAGCAAACTGCCGTCAGGCAGTACGAGTAAACCCACCGGACGCCCCCAAGTGGTTGCTTGGGCTGGGTTTAGCAGAAACCCGGTGAGAAAGTCTTCATAGTAGCTTTGAGGACGCCCGTTAGAGAAGGGGACGAAGACAACTTTGTATCCCGTGCCTTGGTCGCGGTTCCAAGACCCGCGAAAGGCAACAAATGCACCATTGCGATATTTTTCTGGGAAGGTCTTCCCGTCATAAAACTGCAATCCCAAAGCTGCTGAGTGTGCTTGGAAGAGAACATCGGGCGTTTTTGTTTTCGCTACCAGGTCGGGGCGTTTACTCTTGCCATTGACCACCTGACGCGGGTCGAGGCGATTTGGTGCCAGATAAGCGTAGGGCCAGCCGTAAAATTCTCCTTGTTGGACGCGGGTTAGGTAGTCTGGTACGAGGTCGTCGCCTAGTCCATCGCGTTCGTTGACGGTGGCGTAAAGTTCGCCCGTGGTGGGATGAAAATCAAGTCCGACTGGGTTGCGTAAGCCGGAGGCGAAGGTTTGTTGGTTGGAACCGTCGAGATTCATCACCTGTACTGAGGCGCGTGGCAGTGGTTCTTCATCGGCGTTGGAACGGGAACCAACGGACACGTAAAGCTTTTTGCCGTCGGGTGCGGCTACTACGTTGCGCGTCCAGTGTTGGTTATAGCCGCCTGGGGTGAGGGTGGCGATTTTTTGACCTGTGCCGTTAAGTTGCTGTTGTCCTGGGTTGTAGGGATATCGTCGGACTTCGCCTGTGTTGGCGAGGAAGAAGTTGTTGCCTGCAAAGGTCATGCCAAAGGGTATATTTACCCCGTTTTGTGCAGTAGCAAAGGTTTTGTTGACATCTGCAACGCCATCGCCGTTGGTGTCGCGCAGTAGGCGAATGCGATTTTGTCGAGTTTCGGTTACTAGCACGTCACCGTTAGGGGTGAGGGTAAGCCAACGAGGGGCGTCTAAGCCCTCGGCGAAGACGTTGACTACAAAGCCTTGTGGGACGCGCAGGGTGGGGTTTTGGGGTACTGATACTACGTTGGGCGAGTTGGAGGCGCTGTCGGTGGCGTAGGGTTTGGGTAAGTTGTTGAGGGTGATGCGAATTGGTTGGGGCGTGAGTGGTTGGGTTCGCACCACGTTTTTAGTCTGCGCGGCTTGTTGTGACTGTTGTTTTAGCTGGGGTGTAGTTTGAGGTGGTTGTTCAACTTGTTGAGTTGTCTGGGGGTCGAGGGATGCTTGTGTTGAGTCGCAGGCTGCTGTTGTGGTGAGTATTAGTAGCAGCAACAAAAAATATCGGGATTTCATGTCAACAATTTAGGAACTCTAATTCCAGGGTAGTCATTGCGGCCCGATGCGATCACTTCCCTTACGAACTTGAGCAAAGTGCGATCGCTTCCTCACACCATGCCAGCCAACTCGTCTCGTCGCTAATACCTCTTTTGAGCGTTATGTAGCGAAATTTTGCTTCTGGTGACAAGTCTTGACCATTGTTAAAGTATTGCTGCTCTAAATCTCGATAAACAGCCAATCTTTGCTGGTGTAGTTCGCGGTGATGCTCTAATTCTTCCACTATCACCTGAGGCTCAACCACAGACCCCGCAAATATTTTGACTAATAAATCATCTCTAATCGGGCTAAGTTCGCACGGTTGGGCAATCCACTGTGTCAACTGCTTTTGTCCAAGTTCTGTCACCTGGTACAGCTTTTTATCTGGACGACCTTGTTGGCAAACAATCTCGGCACTCACCCAACCCTCAGTTTCCAGCTTGGACAACTCCCGATAAATCTGCTGCTGGCTTGCCTTCCAGAAAAAGCCCACAGAACTATTGAACTGCTTGGATAGATCGTAGCCACTACAAGATTGCTTAATCAGAGAGGCTAACAGTGCGTGAGCTAAAGCCATAAAAACTAACTTGTTGACATATACAACTAATTGAGTATAAATTAAAGATACATACTCAATTAGTTGAGTATAGTGCAACTAGAACGTGGAGGTATTCCCATGCCAACCGTCTCACGCACTCAGGCGGAAGAACAGCGGCGCATTCTGGAGTGCTAAAAGCACAGCTAGCTGCATAAGTTTTCAATCTATTAGACACAGGAGAAACATCTAATGGTGTTTATTTCAGCTACCCGCTTGCGCGTGCGATCGCCTCTATATTTACCAGCATTTTTGTGGAACAATGTGCTGTCTACATGGCAGATCATCAATACACCTGGGTTTTTAAAGGGTCAACTTCTGCGAGACTCTAACGGAACATTTTGGACGCTGACTGCTTGGGAGGAACAGGCAGCAATGAAGTTTTACCGCAACTCAGGCGCTCACAAAAATGTTATGCCCCGTCTTCAGGACTGGTGTGATGAAGCTTCTGTTGTTCACTGGCAACAGGAAGATAGCAACCTCCCTGAGTGGGGAGATGTTCACCGCCGTATGGTGACAAATGGGCATCCTACCAAACTCTCTAAGCCTTCACCCGCTCACCTTGAGCGAAAAATCCCAGAACCCCAATCATCTAAAGGTTTAGTTTTCAGCCCCAGAAGGAAAAACCCAGAAGCGAGTGTTAGAGGGATTTAGAGAATGCGATCGCGTGGCTGGTTGAGAAGTGCGATCGCGTCTTTTGTAGCACAGATAAAACACAAATTGCTGCCTACTGCTCAGTGCCAATACCGTCGCAAAGATGGCGATCGCTCTCACTCACAGTGGGGTTGGTCTTCAGATAGTCATGCAGCCAATTGCAGCCGCCCACCAGTAGATCATCGAGATCCAAATTCCATAGCTCTAGAGTAGGACAGTGGTTCCAACCCTTCAAGGCTAGCGTTTTGCCGTCCGGGCTGAAACTCAGTTGAAAGATAGGAGCCGTCTCAAAGCTTTTCAGTAAAATACCCTCGCGGCTCCAAAGTTTCACGGTCATGTCAGAACTGGACGAGGCAAGGATTTGACTATCTGGGCTAAAACTCACGTCAAACACACTAGACTGATGCGCTTCTAGAGTGCTCACCAACTTACCGTCACGATGCCAGAGTTGGATGATTTCCTCATCAACAATAGTGGCGATTGTCTGACCATCCGGGCTGACACTCAAGCTAGAGCGCCCACCTAAAGTCTTACGAAAGGTGCTAATGCAATGCCAGAGCTTGAGGGTGTCATCTCCAATAGTGGCGATTGTCTGGCTATCTAGAGTGAAATCTATTTCAGGGAAATCAAGAATTTTAATCAACTTACCGTTACGATCGCGAAGTTTGACGGCGATTTCATCACTAGCGGAGGTAAGAAGCTGACCATCCGGGCTAAAAATTACCCCAGAGACATCCAAGTCCAAAGTTTTGAGCATGGTGCCATCGACCCTCCAAAGTTTTACTGTCCTATCGGCACCAGCCGAGGCAATGGTCTGACTATCTGGGCTGAAACTTACACTCCGGACACAATCGCTATGCCCTATGAGAGTTTTGATTTGTATGCCGCCGCAATCCCAGAGTTGAACTGTGTTGTCAGTAATAGTGAGAATTTTCCGACCATCAGAGCTGAAACTCCCACTATGACCCTCCAAGGTTTTGAGCAACTTGCCATCAGAATGCCAGAGTGTGACGGCGCTACTGGTAGAAACCAGTGTCTTGCTGTCTGGGCTGAAACTCACACTAGAGCCAGAATCAATGTGCCCGTCGAATTTAGTTCTGCGATTTTCCCAGAACCCGATGCTAGTTCTTACTTTGATGCCCCAAAGTCTTAGTCTGCCGTCCCCGCCAGATGAGACCAATGTTTTGCTATCTGGGCTGAAAGTTACTTCAAAGATTTTATCTCTATGCCTCTCAAAGGTTTTGACATGATTGACACCCTTAGACTTTAGCGGAGAGTAGGAACCTGGCTCAAAAACAAAGTCATGCGTCCAGAGTTCCACAACGGAACCACTAGCTACAGCAATCAGTTGACCTTCCGGGCTGAAACTCACACTATCGACTCTAGGGCTATATCCTTGAAGAGTTCTGAGTAGGATGCCGCTACGACTCCAGAGTTTGACAGTGTTATAAAGTTTTCTCGACAAACGAAACATACTGCCGAATCTGTAAGACACTTCACTAGCAGTAGCAATTAGCTGACCGTCAGGACTGAAATTCACGCTAGTGACCTTATCAGGACTCCACTTCCCGTCGCCAATCTCATCAGCATTGTAAAACCTGCTATCGACTCCATTAGGGCTTAGCTTCTCGCTAGTGACCTCTTCATTATGGTCAAGGGTTCTGATTCCCCTGCCATCACGGCTCCAAAGTTTGACTGTGCCGTCATCACTCGCCGAAGCAAGCAGCTCACCGTCGGGACTGAAGCTGACGCTATTGACGCTATCGCTATGTCCCTCTAGGGTTTTGAGAAAGGTGCTGTCGCTTTTCCAGAGCTTCACTGTCTTATCCGCACTCGCCGAAGCAAGCAGCTCACCGTCGAGACTGAAACTGACACTATTGACACTACCGCTATGTCCCTCTAGAGTTCGCCGTAAGGTGCCGTCCCTTCTCCAGAGTTTTACTGTCTTATCCGCACTCGCCGAAGCAATCAACTCACCATCAGGACTGAAACTAACACTATTGACACTACCGCTATGTCCCTCAAAGCGATTTCGCTCTATGATGCCGTCAACTGCATCCAGTAACCCAGTCAGTACCTGAATGCGAGTATCAGCTTTGACAACATCAAAGTTCTGTTTCAGCAGTCTTCCTGCTCTCAGGCTTTCCATAAGTGCATCAAACCTTTTACCTGAGTCATATAGTTCTCGTGAAGATGCACTAAGGGCACGGAGAGTTGCATTGACCTCGCCAATTTCCGCCCGCTTTCGCTCCTGCTCAGACTTTTCGTATAGCTTGTGCCATCGTTGCTCCTCCTGCTCTTGATGCTCTCGGCTTGCTTGGATAAATTCTTTTTCTGCTGAATTGATAACGTCCTCTGGTTTTTTCATCCAGTTTTCAGCTTCTACCAGGAGCGCTCCTCGCAGGAACGCTCCTTCATCCTGTTGGCTTTTTTCCCATGTATTGATTGCAGCCCTTAGCCGTTCTTGCCAAATACGAAACTCGCGGTCAGCCTCCATCCACTGGCGCAAGCGTTCCCATCCCCTAATCAGTGCTTCATGCACAACCTCGACCGTTGCTTCTCCAGTCGTCTCATCGCATCCAGTTACAACCAAACGAGCATCCTGATTGGCTAAATATGTTATTAAGTCCCAGTTGTCTTGTCCCACGTCAGTAAGGGTAGCCAGTCGGCGGGTATCATCTGTTCCTTCACCAGGACGCACCAATTGGGTAAAAATATGCTGTACCCGTTGCTGCTCATCCTCAGTAAGCTTTTGATACACATTCTCGGCATGGTTAGCTAGGGCTTTTTCGACTCCGCCAATCTCCTCGTAGGCAGCATGGGTAAGTTTGCCATCACTTCGTTTTTCCCAAAGTAACTTTAGGGCGAACTCCAACAACGGAAGGCTTCCCGGTTCTCTGCTTACCGTGTCTAGAATGCGTTCAGTCAGCCCCTCTTGAAGCTGCACATCGAGTTTTTGGGTTGGCTTTTCAATTGCATCTTTCAATTCCTGGGGGTTCATCGAGAGGATGAATTCCGGTTTCCACTGCTGCAACTGCTCCCCAAAAGGTGGGTAATCGAGCGCTTGTCCCAAAAAGTCGTCACGTAGGGTAATAAGCAGGGTGAAATTCGGTGTCCGTTTTTGCTCCACTGCTTCGACTGTTGCCACTAATTGATTTATAAACTGCTCACGCTCCTCGGCTACCGGACAAAGGGTGTACAGCTCCTCAAACTGATCAACCACTAAGAGAAAGTGCTGGGCAGAGGGCGTTTTCTGCAAGATGGGTTCCACCACATCCTGTAACGCTAAGTCTCCCTGCTGAAGTGCCTCAGCCTGTTTTCTGACTTCAACCAGCTTATCAGTCTCGGTCATCTTCGGTTCCAGCAGGGGAATGAGCGCCTTAGCCAGATTGTAAAAAGGACGCTTTTCGGGTCTGAAGTCACGGATGAGCCAACCCCTTTTTTGACCCAGCTTCGGGATGAGTCCAGCAAAGACCACTGAGGACTTACCGCTACCAGAACGCCCAATCACGGCAACTAAGGGCTTTTTCCGCACAGCTACCTCTAGCTGCTCAATGAAATTCTCCCGCCCATAGAAAAACAGTGCATCCTCTTTCTGGAACGCATCCAGACCGCGATACGGACAAGGAAGAACAACCTGCGAACGTGACTGAGATAGTTGAGGCAGTTCTGGCGAAGTGCCTTGATCTTGTGTAGGCTGGCTGCTCCATTCTGCATACGAATAGCCAATCAACAGCCGACACAAGCCATCAACAAGCCAAAGCTCAGCAGTGTCTCGTTTTCCTTTCAAAACATTCAAGACCGCTTGGTCTGAAGGGGCATCAGTCCTCAGTTGGATAGGCCAGTGGGTTAAAAATTCCCCAGTTCGGGCACGACTTTTTCCCGGCTTCTTGTACCTGTTCTCAAACGCTTCGAGTAACCTCCGCTGCAAGGCTGAGGACACCTGAACGGGGACGTTCCCCCGCTGCGGTTTGTCGGATTCCGGCGGCTCACCCATAAAGTACCAGACGGTGATTTAAACATTGCTTCTTGCCTTCCAGCCATTCTAACAACAGAGTTTAGGGCTGACTTCCAATTAAGTTGGCTTTAAGTTGGCTTACTCGAAAATTGGCTTTAAGTTGGCATTTGAATTAGGGTTTAAAGTTCCTATTCAAAATCTCAAAAAGTTACAAATTAAACATTCAAGCTTCTACCTGCAAACCAGGATATAAATTGATGGAAATCGTTAAAGATGATTTCACCGAAACTGAGTCATTATACTCAAACCTCCAAGCCGAACAATTGCAACCAGACAATTTCAAGAGCGCTGAGCCATTGGCGAACACTCCCAAAAAATTCAAATGGGATAAGAAAAAGCTGTTTATGATCGGTGAATTCACAGTTGTCAGTTTAGTCGGTTGGCTCGATCCAGCAGTAGGCTTTTGGATTAGTGTAGTTATGCTCGTCTGGCATCTGATTAAAGGCAAAGAGTGAGATATCAATGAGTGCGATCGCACATCCGTTTAGAGTTTTGCTATCGCAACTTGTGTTTTCACTGTTTGCTACAGCACTAAAACACTTGCGCGTGCGGAGGGCGATCGCGTCTGTATTTCCCTATCAACAATTTCACAAGCCGCGATCGCACCCTCTACCTCCCTGCTAGCGATCGCACGCTGGCTTCAGCCTTGAACAAACGCGACAAGCTTACAAGCTGAGTAGGTGCCAAAGAATTTATCCCAGAAAAATGCCCACAAATATTCATCCTATACTTGCATCTGACGAGATTTCAATCCCAGGCAAATCTTTATCGGAGCGAATTGAGCTAGCGAAGCGGGAAAACCTGGCGTTAGAAGTAGCTAACACGGGGAATTTTCCAGTGGAACTGTATCGGCAATGTCAAATTAGCGTTGTGCAAGCTTACGCCCGCGATCGCTACCAACTTCAAGAAGCTTTTCGCGTCCAAGAAACTGCTTCAGCGACTCGCGCTTGGCTGAACCCACCGAAACTGATAAGGTTCACCTTTTGACCCCCACACTTGATTTCCTGCGGCATCAAAAGCGCGATCTAATGTGTCCATTCCAGTAGAATGCAACACAATTCGGTTTGTTACCTTGACAGCGCCTTTGTAGTCGCTGGGACAACCCGCCTCTGGTGTCTCGCCAATGTATTTTTCACCGTCAGGTTTTAAAAATACGCTGCATTTAGCAGTACCAATATCGTTTAATCTGACAACACGTTTTGCTTCGGGTTTGCTACATAGACCAATTAAAGCTTCTGGTGTTGGTGGTTTAAATGATTGCGATTCTACGCTTTGGTTATCAGCACTGGGGGCAATTTTTAGGAATCTCTGCCGATATGGTTTAGCAAGATTCTGGGACATGGCTTGTTCTTGGTAGAGGAAAACTACCTTGGGATTTTTTTTAGTATTTTCTACGCTGACTTTGCAGGTAGTCATTCTCACATTTGGGGCTTTGGGATTGGCTTGCGCTTGTGCAGACGTGTCCATTACTCCGACTAAATGCGACACTACTTCCCCAACTTGTTGCTGCATTGGTATCGATTGGATATTCGGTGCTGGACGCGAATAAGCCACAGTGCTAGTTGAGGAAAAAAGAGCGATCGCTATCAAATTTCTAATACTTGTATTCTTCACAATAGTCTCCCAGTGCTAATCAAAAACATAACGTTCGGCAACGCGCCAGTAGCGAGAAAAGCGTTTAAGGTCAATATATCCGTCGTATTTCACAAATGGCTCAACAGGTAACACTTCGATAACCAGCGATTCCTCAATTTTGTCGCAAATGTGGTCAAATCGCGGGCTGGGACTTTCTGCTGTAACGACTCCATCGGCATTGTGTTCCTTGGCAAAAGCGATAACTTCAGCAGCGACATCACCCCGCCGAATCGTTACTGGCAGTTCTAGCAGACACTCATAAATAAAAGTAATCCGCTTCAGACTCAGCTGCCACTCTTCGATCAAAGCATCATCCCAAACCCATATTGCAGGGCTTTCGGGGTATGCTTGCAATGCGGGATTTTCAGGACTTAAACACTCTCCATGCACCCAAATTATCGGCTGTTTCATTAATTCAAAACTCAAAACTTGCTAACGACGCTTCTTTCCGCGCTGAAAACTTCGGCTACCGCCACTGCGATCGCTACCTTCAGCTTTGGGAAACAGTCGCTGCTCTAATTCTTCATAACTGCCCTCAAAATCGCAATTACCGTAAAGCGGACATTCACGGCAATAAACGCCCTCTGTGTAGCGTTCTAAATTCTCCCGGTTGAAGAAATAAGCCTTGTGGCTGAAGGTGCTGGCAACCCACTGCCATGATAAATTGTTGCTGGCAGGATCGCCATCTAGCAAGTGTTGCAGAAACCATTTTGCCCCGGTTTGCCAACGGATGCGCCGCCAGTGGACAAGATATGCTGCTAACCACATTCTGCCGTGGTTGTGCAGGTAGCCGGAGGAGTGCAAATCGCGGCTAAAGCTGTCAATACAGACCATACCTGTGCTACCTTTGTCAACATCTTCCGGTAACTTTTCGGCATAATCTTGGGCTGTGTAGCCTGTCTTGTATGGCTCCTGGTCTTTCCAGATGTCGTTTCCCAGTTTGGCATAGAGTCGCTGCCAATAGTCGCGCCAGCCGAGTTCGTTGATGAGTTTTTCGGCATCGGCTTGGTTCTGGACTTTGCCCAGGATGGCATCCCGCACTTCTGCCAAGCTCAAGACGCCGTAGCGGAGATAAGGTGAAAGGCGGGTGACTGTCCCGGTGAAAAAGTTGCGGCTTTTGGCGTAACTGGGAGGATCTACTTTGCTCAGTGCGGCTTCGGCGGCTTTACGTCCTCCGAGAATAGTGCTGATATGGCGATCGCGTTCGGCGGCGGCGGGGAATTGTTCGCCCAGGTAGGCGAGCAATTCGTCGCGGCTGGCAAATTCTCGCCGCATATCTCGATGGTTTGGGGTGGCGTTCATATAAAGAGCGATCGCGCAGACTTAATAAAGTTTAACAGGCGACCTGCTGCTGGCGGAAAGCAAAAACCTCTTTTCAAGAGAGAAAATGGTTTTTTGGAAGAAACAAAAGTACCAGAACTATCGGTCTCGCGAACTACCAGGGAAAGGCGAATCTTCAGGCAACAACGGGGCTGTTATTTGTTGTCGTTCTAAAAATTGACTCAAAGCATAAGCCATATCACCACGACTCATAGGATTTAAAGGGTAAATGTTGCCTTGTTCATCAGTGTTTATAAACCGCTCATAAATTGCAGTTGCCATTGATTTTTTAGCCCAATCAGGTATATTTCCTGCATCTGGATGTTGGGCAATAATTGTTTGCACAGTTTCATCATTAAACTGAAATACACCGTGAGCTTGGGCAAGGATGGAAAAGGCTTCGGCACGATTGATTTTTTGATTTGGGAAAAACATATTTTTCCGATAGCCTTTCATAATGCCAGTTTTTAAAACTGTCTGAATATCTTTATATGCCCAGTGCGAAGCCGGAACATCTTGAACTTCAACAACTCCTGGTTTATCAGCACCTTCACGCTTATCAAGGTTAAAGGTTTTAACTAAAATTGAAGCAAGTTCGGCACGGCTGATAATTTGTTCAGCATAAAAATTGCCATTTGGATAGTTAGTCATCAATTTGGCAGCAATAACTCGCTCAACGGGGTCAGATGGTAGTTCTGATGGTTGTGTTTGTTGAGCATTCACAGTTGCGGGAAAATATTGCAGAAGTGCTAATAAGGAAAGAGTGCTGAAGACGCGACGCATGATGAAAATCCTTTTTAAGGTTACTATTACTGTACAAAAAATATATCCGGATACTCATCCCCCAGTCGGGTTAATCAAAGTAGAGTAGGGGCGCAGTTTTAAGTTTCCCCCTATGTAAAGAGAAGATGAAGGCTTTGGCTTTGTTCCGGCGGAGTTGGTCGAAAGCGATCGCTTCCCGTTTTCAGTTTTTTAGAGCAACATAGTTATATAAAATCGTCGTCATACCATTATGAACAGCTTTCCAGATTTTTCTACCTACGGTTACAAAATTGAAAGCGAACTAGGACACAATCGTGCTGGTGGTCGCGTCACCTATCTGGCAAGAAGTACCCCGCCTTACCAAGAGGAGGTGCAGGTTGTAATTAAACAATTTCAGTTTGCCCAATCAGGGGCAAATTGGGCAGATTTTGAGGCTTATCAGCGAGAAATTCAAGTGTTGCAAAGCCTCTCCTCTCCTGGTCTCCCGCAGTATCTCGATTCCTTTCAAACTCCCAGTGGTTTCTGCATGGTGCAGGAATACAAACCCGCACCTTCTTTAGCCTCACCTCGTTGCTGGACACTTGACGAAATAAAGCAAATTGCCCTCTCACTATTAGATATTTTAATTTATCTGCAAAATCAAACGCCTCCCGTTATTCATCGGGATATTAAACCTGAAAATATCTTAGTAGGAATTGACGAGGAAATTAAGGTTTACCTAGTGGATTTTGGCTTTGCTCGTATCGGTGGCGGCGAAGTTGCTGTGAGTAGTGTTGTTAAAGGCACTTTGGGATTTATGCCACCAGAACAAATGTTTAATCGTCAGCTGACGGAAGCATCCGATCTGTACAGTTTAGGTGCAACATTGATTTGTTTACTTACTAACACTCCATCAGCGAAAATTGGTAACTTAATCGATGCGTCTTATCGGATTAATTTTAAACATTTGGTGCCTCAGATAAATCAGCATCTTTTTGACTGGTTGCAAAAAATGGTGGCACCAGATTTTAAAGAACGCTATCCTAACGCAGCCGCAGCCAAAGCAGCATTAAAGCCAATTGATGTTAATCGCAGTTATAAGCGACGGAACTTGGAAATTAAGGCTGTTGCACTTTCCAGCCTTAGCTTAGTTGGTTTGGGGATTTTTGCTTTGATGATGGCACCAAGCTTTAACTTAAACGCACCGGAAATCAAGACAGTTCAATCGACTTTATCAGTTGATTTTTTGGCAAAGTTTAGCCATGCTTTCGATGATAAATATAAAGTATTAAATAAAGATATTTCAATCTCAAAAAATAATAAGCGAATTTATTTTTATGTCAACTTTAAGTTAATTGATAAAGAATACGATTGTTTATGTCAAGTTTTTAGTAGTACGGGGCGCATGGTTTATGCGGCTCAATCGACTCTTACGGCTGAAGAAAATAGTTTGAGTACGGGGTGTTTTTATGATTTTGATAAAAATGTTGACAAGCCGGGTGATTTGACTTTTGTGTTCTCCCTAGATGGGCAAAAAGTGGTGAAGGAGAATATTACTGTTTTAGCTGAATAATGTCGATAGGTTATGCCAAACTGCCAGAATTGTTAACTTCTTTGGAGATACTGGGTTTCAAACGCGATCGCTGTGTAATAATTACAAGCCTCTAATGAGCTAGTTCTCAACTAGGTATAGTTTACCTACTTTGCTCGTGTGAATCACATCAAAAATTGGCATTCCGATTGCGGGACTTGTGAACTAGGATCAGAAGGGGCAACTTTGATCATTTGTCCCTTGTTTGCTGAGTGATGCAATCCGTAGCGGTTGCATAAAATAGTTGAAATGAGCGTTCGTTCTCACACACATGAGTAACTTCCCAAACTTGTCTAGCCACGGTTATCAGGTAGTCCGACAATTGGGACAAAACCGCGCCGGAGGTCGAGTAACTTATCTGGCTGCAAATCTGAAAACCCGTCAACCCGTAGTTATTAAGCATTTTCAATTCGCCCAAACAGATGCCAGTTGGTCAGAATACGACAATTATCAGCGTGAAATTCAAGTGCTACAAGGGCTAAAACACCCCAGCATTCCCCGTTACCTCGATTCTTTCCAAACGCCAAATGGCTTTTGCATGGTGCAAGAGTATAAAAAGGCACCATCATTAGCAGTACCACGCAGTTTTGACCCCGATGAAATTAAAAAGATTGCTGTTTCTCTATTAGAAATTCTGGTTTACCTGCAAAATCGCATTCCCACTGTTATTCATCGGGATATTAAACCAGAAAATATCTTAGTCGATGAGAAAATTAATGTGTTTCTGGTGGATTTTGGTTTAGCTAGAATTGGTGATGGTGAAGTGACGATGAGTAGCGTGGCAAAAGGAACTTTAGGTTTCATGCCGCCAGAGCAATTATTTCATCGCCATCTTACCGAAGCTTCAGATTTATACAGTTTGGGAGCAACGCTGATTTGCTTGCTGACTGGAATAAAATCTACAGCAATTGGTGAGTTAATTGATGAAGATTATCGCATCAATTTTAAGCATCTTGTTCCTAAACTTAGCTTGCGGTGGATTGAGTGGCTGCAAAAGATGGTGGAAATTAAACCAAAAGACCGCTATTCTAATGCTGCTGCTGCCTTGGAAGCGCTGAAACCTATTTACGTGATGCGTGTACCAGAAGTTAAGCTGAGTCAATCGGGTTTGGAATTCAAGGCAAAAAAATTAGGTGAAAGGGTAACTCAAAGTATCGCGATAACTAACTCGATTCCCGATACGGTACTTGAGGGTAATTGGGAAGTTGCACCACACGAAAGCGACCCACCGCATACCCCAGAGGAACACAGTTGGATTTCTTTTGATTTAGACAAGTTTGAAAGCAATCAATCTAATTGCAAAATTAAGGTTAATACCAGCAGATTGATGGCGAATAAAACTTATGAGCGACAGGTTTTATTACACACTAATTCTTTGCCAGAAACTCACGCTGTAACTGTTAAAGTTCAGACCGCACCGATTCCTATTGCTACAAAAAAACTCCCTTATATTTTTATAGCCTCGCTGGTTGCACTTGCTTTAGCAGGGGCTTGGGTGGAGGCGGAAGCTTGGAGTGGAGTTGTTGCTGATAGTGGTTCTATGGGTGTGGTAATGGCGACGTTTGTTACTTTGTTCGTCGCTGTGTTTGGGGTTGCGGCTGCGGTTGCGGCGACGGCTGCTGCTGCTGTTGCATCTAAACTTCTTGCCAAGAATAAAATTAAGTTTGCGGCTCTTGATGCAGTTGTGGCTTTGTTTGTGACTGGAATTGTGGCTTTATTTGTCACTGGTTTTGGCGAACAGTTTAGGGGAGCTTCTGAGACTATTGCTGGGTTTGGCGCGGTAGATTTGGGTATGTTTATAACTGGTTTGGGAGCTGCAAGTTTGGCAGCAATTTGCTTAAAAAGAGGATTCAGTAACAGTCTGGCTGTGGGAGTTTCGCTGTTAGCAACTGCGTTAGGTATGAGTTTAGGAATTGGGTTGCAAATAGGCTTGTTAAATCCTTTTGTGATGTTGGCTGTTTTGGCAGTTGGTTTACCTTTGGGAACAATGCTTTTTTACCCGCCTTTTGAGCGTGCCAGGTTGATTTCTAACTATCGCAAGTTTGAGCAGCATTTGATTAAGTCGTAGGGGAAAAAACGCCACTCCTGTTTGCAGCTACCGTGTATACAGAGGTCTTGGGTCTAGAGTTTGGGGTTGTAGATCCCGCTAAATCCCCCTTTTTAAGAAGGACTTTGACTCTGATTTCCCCCCTTTTCAAGGGGGGTCAGGGGGGATCGAAAACTCTAATTGCTAACCAACCAAAACCATTTCTGTATACACGGTAGTGCTGTTAACGGGGAGGGTTAGAGAGGGGTTATTTCTCGCTGACGGCTGATACTTTGGTTCGCTGTTGCTGACGCTGCTGAATTTGTTCTAAGCTGCCTGTGGGAATGGCGGCAATTAACTGGCGGGTGTATTCCTGTTTCGGTTCGAGGTAGAGGCTTTCAGATGAACCAATTTCTTCGATTTTGCCTTTGTTCATTACCATAATGCGATCGCTCATAAATTTCACCACACTCAAGTCGTGAGAAATGAAAATATAAGTTAGCCCAAATTCGCTCTGTAATTCTTTAAGCAAATTCAGCACTTGCGCTTGTACGGATACATCTAGCGCTGATACAGATTCGTCGCAAATTATGAACTTGGGATTTAGTGCCAAAGCACGAGCAATGCACACCCGCTGGCGTTGTCCGCCAGAAAACTCGTGAGGGTAACGGTTCATCAAGATAGGATTTAAACCTACGCGCTCTAACAGATAAGTTGCGCGATCGCGGCATTCTTTTTTTGTCTTCGCATAGCCATGAATGCGTAGCGGCTCTATCACAGCTTCTCCGATTTTCATGCGTGGATCGAGGGAGCTATATGGGTTCTGGAAGATAATCTGCATTTCCCGCCGCAATAGCCGCAGATACTTTCCAGAGAGTTTGGTGATGTCTTGATTTTCAAATATCACCTGACCGCTCATTGGCTCAATCAAGCGTAGTAAGGTACGTGCTAAGGTACTTTTGCCACAACCCGATTCTCCTACCAATCCCAGCGTTTCACCGGGAAAAACATCAAAAGAGACATTATTCACCGCCATCATATAGCGTTGGGTTTGACCAAACATCCCTTTTATTGGAAAACCTACTTGCAAGTCGCGGACTTGTAAAATTGGGGTTTCCGTTGGTGGTTCATCGTTATTAACTATGAACGAGGAAGCATGACCCATTCTGATTGATTGTTCGGGGTTCGTTGTTAATGGTTCATTACGCACTATGAAAGATGAACTTTGACCTACTATTGTTGATGGGTCATTCCTATTAACGATTAAAGGAGAACCTTGAGCAGTTGTTGTTAATGATTCGTTATTATCAACTATTTCCCTATTAACCGTTTTTTCCCGAATCTCGATTTCGCCGCTGGAGGTAGTCACAACTTCCATGAAGTCAGAGACGGTGGGGAGATATTGCACGCGGCGATTCAGGCTGGGGCGACAAGCTAACAAACCTTTGGTATAAGGATGTTGGGGATTGGAAAAAATCTGCTCAACTGTTCCGTACTCAACAATTTTGCCCTGATACATCACGGCTACAGTGTCAGCAATTTCCGCAATTACGCCCAAGTCGTGGGCGATAAACATCATCGACATTCCACGGGCATCGCGCAATTCTCGCAGTAAGTCCAGAATTGTTGCCTGTACTGTCACATCTAGGGCTGTTGTCGGTTCGTCAGCAATTAGTATTGCTGGGTTACAGGAAATGGCCATTGCAATCATGATCCGCTGCAATTGACCGCCGGAGAGTTCGTGGGGATAGCGATCCAATATTGCCAGTTTTTGCTGATTGATGTGGCGATTAACTTCCGCTTCGCTTAACGCTTCATTTGCTTCTAAATAGCGTTTTCTCAACTCCTCATCGCTGGGGAGTAACTTAACTTCTTGCAGGTGCGCGATCGCTTGTCTTTTTGCCTCCTTTTCGGAAATATCTTGATGCTGACGGATTGCCTCGACTAGCTGATACCCACAGGTAAAAACTGGGTTTAAGGAACTCATCGGTTCCTGAAAAATCATGGAAATCTGACCACCGCGATACGAACGCAGTTCTTCGGGTGTCAGATTTAGCAGATTAACTTTTTCTTTGCTATTCGCTTTTGAGTTTTTAAACCAAATTTCGCCGCCTTTTATCTTCCCTGGACTTGGCACCAGACCCATAACTGCGAGGGAAGTCACCGATTTTCCCGACCCCGACTCTCCTACAATTCCCAGTGTTTGCCCACCCTCCAGTTTGAAGGAAATACCATCAACTGCCAAAATTTGCTTTTCGTCAGTTGCAAATTGAACTTGCAGGTTGCGAACGTCTAGAACGGTGTCACTCATGGTACTCAAGGTTTGAAAATTAACTGCATCTTAACAATTCATTCCATCTTGGGGAAATAGTTCTCAATGTTTCTGTAATCAAAGATGCGATCGCGATCGCCAATGCACCTATAAACCTGTCTGGCGCTACCTGAAGAAAGTTCCTCAAAAGCATTTACTGTATGGGACGCGAACCATCAGGGCATTTTATTTCTGATGAACCGCTGCTGGGAGCAGTGGGCATAGCCGGAGGCGAAGTTGAGGGTTTAATTGTCTCGCAAATAGTTGCAATTGTAGTGGCTTTACCGTTACTTTTTGTGACGAACACAACCCCCGTGTAGCTAGGAAGTTTAGAATCCTTGGCTTGGGCGGTTATCATCACGCTTTCTTTCTCATTACCTGGTGATGCAAGCCGATAAGTGTAATACGCGCTTCCTGGCTCAGTTCCCAGTCCTGTCTCTTCAAATTCTGTTGCAAATTTACCTTGTTCTCGATAATAAACCTGCTGCGCTTTGTTCATCATCCCGATATACAGCTTGGCTTCGCTTTGCGGTCTGGGAAGTTGATTATCAGCTGCATTTTTCTTTTCAGTTTCTAGGTCAATTACTTGAGTGT
Source organism: Funiculus sociatus GB2-C1 (assembly GCF_039962115.1). Taxonomy (NCBI): domain Bacteria; kingdom Bacillati; phylum Cyanobacteriota; class Cyanophyceae; order Coleofasciculales; family Coleofasciculaceae; genus Funiculus; species Funiculus sociatus. Next base: position 100,416 of record NZ_JAMPKJ010000005.1, read on the forward strand.
TGGCGGGCAATGTTGTTGTCTGAGAAACCTTCTCGAAAACTGTTGCCTCAGAACTAAAAGCAGTAGGTCTAGATTGTCCAGCTTTGCGACCTTCTAACTCTACGCGCAGCTGATTTTTATCGGTAAACTCAAAGATGCTTTTAATGCTTTCTTCTTCGGTAAAAACTAGGTCAATTTGTCCGGGTTTCGCGGTGGAATTAATTTGATACTTAATTCCTAAAGCTACAGGAGGGGCTTCGGGTGCGCCTTCGGGTGCAGGAAATAAAATAAATAATTTTCCTTCCGGTGCGAAAATAAATGTAACCAAATCTCCCGATTCTGGATCTTTAGTTTGCCATTGCCCCAAAAGCTGCTGTTTAGCAGCGTCTGTTTGTGGTGCAGGTTTAGTTTGAGCAATGAAGGTGGGAATTGTGGCTTGGGTACTTACCGATATAGCTAGAGTGCTGCCCATTGCTATCAGTACGCTGGATGCAACAAACAAGCCCTTAACTGGAACGTTAAAGTAAATCATTATGTTTTGGCAATTCCTTAATAATTTTTTGGGAATATTTTAAGGTTTTTTCGTTACTTTTGGGAGTTCAGTATTTATAAGTAGCACATAAATTAGTATATTTTATTTTTTTGATATTGTTTTACCACAGGATAAACGAGCGTAGTTTGGTTTATTGGAACCAAATCCAACCTTCTGAAGGATTTGTTAGGTAACACTTGCGTCGCCTGGTTTCAACCGACAACTGTGTAAATCGCAACAAGAGAAAAATTCACCGCCTGATGGCTACAGGCGGTGAGGATTTGATGGCGTTCTACAACTCAGGTAATCTAGATATCTAGATCGGCGAGGTTAAGGCGAGAACCGTAGGTTTCGATGAATTCGCGGCGGGGTGCGACGCGATCGCCCATTAAGACGGTAAAGATGCGATCGGCTTCAGCAGCGTCTTCAATTTCCACCCGTTTGAGGGTGCGAGTTTCCGGGTTCATGGTAGTATCCCACAACTGTTGCGGCATCATTTCACCCAAGCCTTTGAATCGCTGGATGGTGTAATTAGCATTGGCGGGGAACTCGTTTTGCACCAGGTTGTTGAGTTCGCGATCGCTATAGCAATAGTAATGATTGCGTCCCCGTTCTACCTTATATAGTGGAGGACAAGCGATATAGATGTAACCCTGCTCAATCAGCGCCCGTTGATAACGATAGAAGAACGTCAATAACAGCGTCCGAATGTGCGCCCCATCTACGTCAGCGTCAGTCATAATCACGATGCAGTGATAGCGCAGCTGAGAAGCATCGAACTCCTCACCCTTGACACCCAACCCCAGTGCAGTAATCAGCGCCTGGATTTCGGTGTTTTTGTAGATTTTGGCATCGTCGGTTTTCTCGATGTTGAGAATTTTACCGCGCAATGGGAGTATAGCTTGGTTGCGTCTGTCGCGTCCTTGTTTGGCACTTCCTCCGGCTGAGTCCCCTTCTACGATGTAAATTTCAGATTCTGAGGGATCTCGCGTACTGCAATCGGCTAATTTACCCGGTAAAGGAGAAGATTCCAAAACCGATTTGCGGCGCACTAATTCTCGTGCGTGACGCGCTGCTTCGGCGGCTTTGAAAGCTTGAATCGCTTTTTCCAGAATCGCATCGCCAACGTTTGGACGAAACTCTAAATATTCTGTTAGAACTTCGCCTACCAGAGAATCAACGATTCCCCGAACTTCGGTGTTACCGAGTTTGGTTTTAGTTTGTCCTTCAAATTCCGGATCGGGGACTTTGACGGAGATCACGCCCGTTAAACCTTCGCGGACATTCTCTCCGCCGAGGTTCGGTTCATTTTCTTTGATTTTGTTGCGCTTGCGAGCGATCGCATTCAATGTCCGAGTCAACACCGCCTTCAACCCTTCCAGGTGAGTACCGCCGTCAACTGTGCGAATATTATTTGCAAACCCCAGCAGAGTGTCTGTATAAGCATCAACGCACCACTGCAACGCCACCTCTACCTGCACATTGTTGCGTTCGCCGGATACATAGATAATTTCTTCGTGGAGAGCCTGCTTATCGCTATTCATATAGGCGATATACTCTTTAATACCTCCCTCGTAGCAGTAGGTTTCTACTCTGGGCTCTCCACCCTTAACCAATTCCAGGCGGTTGTCAGTAAAGGTGATTTTGACACCCGCATTTAAGTAAGCAAGCTCCCGCAGACGGCTCGCCAAGGTGGTGTAATCAAACTCAATGCCAGTAGTCACAAAAATCTGCGAATCTGGCTTGAAACTAATTGAGGTGCCTGTTTTGGCTTCTTTAATTGGCTTGGCTTTCAGTTCTGTGACAGGAATACCGCGCTCAAAGCGCATGGTATGCTCCCGCTTCTCCCGCCAAACGGTCACGTCTACCCACTCGGACAAGGCATTCACTACTGAAATACCGACACCATGCAAACCACCAGAAACCTTGTAGCCGCCACCACCAAACTTACCTCCGGCGTGCAGCACTGTCATCACCGTTTCTAAGGCTGATTTGCCAGTGGTAGGATGAGTATCTGTGGGAATGCCTCGCCCGTCGTCTGTAACTGTGACAGAACCATCGGCGTTGATGTCTATCTCAATATGAGTGCAGTAGCCAGCCAGAGCCTCATCAACCGAGTTGTCCACTACCTCGTAAACTAGATGGTGAAGTCCACGGGGTCCAGTGGAACCGATGTACATCCCCGGTCGTTTCCGGACTGGTTCTAAACCTTCCAGAACTTGAATCTGATCGGCACTGTAACTGCTCGTCATGAAAAGGATTCTCCAATAATGGCTTGGAACCCTACCGGGACTCCAAAAAGGGAAAAACACTCCGAAATTGTAACATAAAAGCTTTCAAAGCGGCTGTAGGTCAATATAAAGAGCGATTTGTCTAGGGGATATACCCATGAATAACCGGGTAAAGTTAGAGGCGAGGAGTTAGATGCTCATCGTAATCTGTGGTGCAACGGCAACGGGTAAGTCTGGGCTAGGTTTGGCTTTGGCGCAGCGGCTGGGTTCGGCGATTCTCAGTGCTGATTCGCGTCAAGTGTACCGCGAATTTGATATTGGGACAGCTAAGCCAAGTGAGACGGATAAAAAGTTGGTGCCACACTACTTAATTGATATCTGCGATCCCACGGAAACGTTAACTGTGGCAGATTACCAGCAGCAGGCGCAAGCTTTGATTGCTTGTGTACCTGCTCCTTTGGTAATGGTTGGAGGTACTGGACTTTACATCAATTCTGTGGTTAAGGGGTTAAAGATTCCCAGGGTGGCACCGCATAAGGAATTGCGATCGCAACTTTCCTCTCTCGGTCAAACTCAACTTTACGCCTTTGTGCAACAAGTCGATCCAGCCGCGGCAAAGAAAATTCATCCCAACGATCCTGTGCGGACGTTACGTGCCTTAGAAGTATATTATGTGACTGGTCGTGCCATCTCCGAGCAGCAAGGAGAGAACCCACCCGATTATCCCATTTTGCAAATTGGGTTAGATTGCGATCGCTCTGATCTCACCCGCCGCATTGAACAGCGCACAGAACAAATGTTAGCGGCTGGTTGGGAAGCAGAAGTAAAAGCCTTGTGTCAAAAATACAGTTTTGATTTGCCTCTGCTGAATACGTTGGGATATCGAGAAATGAAGCAATATTTGGCTGGGGAAATTTCTTTGAATGAAGCAAAACAATTAACAGTTTTGCACACTTCCCAATTTGCTAAGCGACAGCGCACTTGGTTTAAGGCATATCCTCAGATTGAATGGTTTGATGCAGAGTCTCCCGATTTATTAGAGCAAGTATGGCAGCGAGTGCAAGATTTTCTCAAGAATCTGCATAGTTTTAATCCCTAATAAAGATTAAATTTTTATTGGTAGAAATTCCTGCGAAATTATACCCTTTCCTCTACCGACCATTTTGGGCTATACCTTTTGTAAGTGGGATAAGATGATATCGTGGATGTCTGTCGCCTCTAGGGTAGCTGGCAGCAGATTGGTATTATTAGTAATAATTAATGGCGCATCGTCAGGAGAATTAGGAAGTCGCCCATGAGAACCTTTCACTAATGAAGCATCTAAGGAAATGACATCTAACAAAGTGCGAAAGCCCAGCTTCTTCTTAAGTAATATTCCAGCTATCTTCAACTGAGGAAACTTAATAGAAGGGTCGATAAATAACTCCGCTGGGTCGTAGCCCGGCTTGCGGTGAATATCTACATTGCGGGCAAAATCTGGTGCTTTGGTGTCGTCCAACCAGTAATAGTATGTGAACCAAGAATCAGGAGCAGCAATAGCTACTAATTCACCAGAGCGAGGATGATTTAGATGGTAATTTGCCTTCTCTTTTTCGCCTAAAACTAATTCCACACCTGGCACTTCTTCGATTAAATTCCGCACTTGTGAAACTTTGTCTTTGTCGTTTATATAGATGTGAGCCACTTGGTGATCTGCGACGGCGAAAGCAATACTGGCTCCTGCATCCAGTAACTCTAATCCCAACTCTTCCCTCACTGCAAGATAGCCATTTTCCCGCAATATTCGGTTTAATGAGACGGCTTTATTTACGGGTGTTATTCCATATTCAGAAAGAACTATTACTTGCGATCCGCGAGATTCGTAAAACTGGATTAAGTCCTTGCATACGTCGTCTACCTCTTTTAAATCAGTTGCGAGCGCTTGCTCATCAGTACCCAGCCGCTGCAAGTTGTAATCTAAGTGCGGAATATAAATTAAAGTTAATGTGGGAGCATACATCTGCTCTACAACCTTAGCTGACTCGGCGATCCACTGACTGGAACGGATAGACGTTTTTGGGCCCCAAAACTCGAATAAAGGAAAAGTACCGAGACGATCTTGAAGATGCGATCGCAACTCGGCAGGTTGAGTATAAATATCCGGAATTTTTCTGCCGTCAGCCGGATACATCGGTCGTGGTGTCACCGAAATATTTGCTGAAGAGTACATGTTGTACCACCAGAAGAGATTAGCACAGGTGAATGTCGGGTCAAGCGATCGCGCCGTTTCCCACACTTTCGGAGCCTGAATTAATTTGTTAGACTGTCGCCAAAATTTTATTTCACACTCGTCTCGAAAGTACCAACCATTACCAACAATTCCATGTTCATTAGGCCATTTTCCAGTTAAGTAAGTCGCCTGAACCGAACAAGTTACAGCAGGCAATGCTGGTTTAATCGGAACCACTTGTCCTTGTGCCGCCCATTCTGATAAAAACGGTGTATGTTTTCCTAATAAACTGGGCGTTAATCCCACGACATTGAGAACAACTGTTTTCTGCATTATTTTTATTGATTATTAGTTATCTGAAATTTAAGCGATCGCGTTGATAAAGAGCTTCATGCCCTACCCTTGTTTAGTAACCAGAGACCAAGAAAATCCAAACTTTTATTGCTTCCCTCTTGGGATATTTAAAAATAACAGAATCAAACTTTTATTGCTCCCCGTTTACTGAGAGTGTCTTGAGGCGAGCTTCTTACAAACAGGTTTGATATTATTACTCAAGAACTAATAGAAGTTAGCAAGTAACAACTGTTGCTAACACCCATTCATACTCTCTCTGGATAGATGTTAATAAATCCATCTTCATCTCGGATGGCAACACATCCCAAGTGTAAGTTTCAATCTCCAACTGCTTACAGGTGGAGTTTTCTTGCAGCAGATCCAGAACAGTCACAATATCGTCTTGAGTAGACTGTAATATTTGATAATCGCGGATAAAAATTGGGACGTGAAAGTGAGTTCGCCACTCCTCGGCGGATGATTGCTTGAGGTACGGTAAAGCAGTTGCTAAGTCAGGATAGTGATGCAAAGTTCCATCACCATTCCGCTCTATAACTTGGTGCAGATAGGTAGATTCTGCAAAAGGATGCAACCGTTCAATTAGCAAGTTCTGTTCCTGAATAGTAGAAGGCAACGCCACCTGAATTGCGGCGCTTAGCTGAATCTTGCCAATTTGAATTCCCGCCGCTTTGAAACTTTTAAAAACTGATATTGGATCTTCATATTCCACCGCGAAATGACAGGTGTCATAGCAAACGCGCAGGTGTTCAAACAACTTCGCCTCGGCTAATTCCTGCGAAATATCCAAGTGTTTTGCTAACCACGCTCCTCCGATTGGTAATAACCAATTTTGGAAGAAATCAATTACTTCGGCAGCATTTTCAATTAATCCATCCGGTTCCGGTTCCAAATCCAAATGCAGCAGTTTCCCTGTTTCTTCCCGGATGCGTACCATTTCGGCAGCAGCTAAAGCTAAGTTTAAACTGCTGTTTTTGAAGACTGCATCGCAGCTTATTTTGTCTTCTACCCACCACGGTTTATAAGATAACGGCAATGTAGAAATTCCGCCGTCAATTTCTTCTGGTAATAAGGCTGCCAGAATTTTCGTCAAGCGGATTGTATAATCTAACCGTTCCTTCTTTGACCAATCTGGAGCATAAACTTGGTCTTTTACAACTTGCCGGTGAAATCCCCCGTAAGGAAATCCATTTAAGGTAAACACGTATAAATTTTGTTGATTCAGCCATATTTGAAACTGAGCTAAAGTATCTTCTTCCAGCAGTTCCCGTGCTGCTATATCTGATAACCGTAACCCAATACCGAATGGTTTCCCTGGTGCCAATCTTGCTTGGAGATTTGGAACATATTTTTTTAGGTTGGCGAAGACTTCGCTCCAGTTTTCGCCTGGATGAATGTTTGTGCAATAAGTTAAGTGAAAGCTGCTGTTCCCAATTTTCATGCTTACGTTCCCTACTATCGAATGGCACTGAACTTAAGCCCTAAACTTTAGTTTAGACTAAAAGCTAAAACCCGCTGGAACGGGTTCAGAGCTTAAGTAAGCTTTGAACCCGAAATTTATTTCGAGGCTCCTAAATCAGTGCCATTCTTCGCTACTATCGAATGACACCTAACTTGATAAGGTAAGTTGGGTGAACGGTACTCAACCCAAACTACAAGTTACTGTCTGCTTAGCTTTATCAAGCTGTTTCAGGATAGAAACGGCTTGCATATATAAAGAGATATCCACTTCGTGAACCTCAATTCCCTGCCCAATTCCTTGCAGCAGCATTAGGGTTAATTCACCGCCCAAATGTTCCCGAAACTCGGTTAGTCCCCGGAATAAGCATCGGGAATTTCCTGGCTGTGTTGGAGCTAGTTCCGGCACATAAAGCGTAAAACCCAATACCTTGAGTGTATTTATTATCTGCTGCCAGTGCGACGCGGGAAGCAGTCCAGCTAGATAAGAATAGGTGCTATCTAGTGCAATTCCAATCGCTACTGCTTCGCCATGACGCAGGCTGTAATTTGTCAAATGCTCTAGCCTGTGAGCCGCCCAGTGGCCGAAATCTAGGGGACGCGATGAACCCATTTCAAAGGGATCGCCGCTGGTGGCAATATGTTGTAAGTGTAACTGGGCGCAGCGATAGATTAGCTGTTGCATGATGTCCATATCGCGACAAGCGATCGCTTGTGCGTGTGTCTGGATAAACTCAAAGAATTTCCTATCTTTAATCAGTGCAACTTTGACCGCCTCAGCAACACCGGAACGCCAGTCTCGCTCGTTCAAAGTAGTCAGAAAATCAAAGTCATTCAAGACAGCATGAGGAGGTGCAAAAGTACCGAGAAAGTTCTTTTTTCCAAAGGCATTAATTCCGTTTTTTACTCCGACTCCGGAATCATTTTGTGCCAATACTGTTGTAGGAATTCGGATTAATCGAATGCCTCTGTGAGCAGTCGCTGCGGCATATCCTACCATATCTAGCATGGCTCCTCCCCCAATCGCCAAGATGTACGAATGGCGACATAAGCCAGCTGAATCAATAAGTTTGTGAATTTGCTCTAGCAACATTGGTTCGTTTTTAGCTGCTTCTCCCCCAAGAACTATCATCGGCTCAAGCATGAGCGTTAGGATGTCTCTATAATGCTCGCTATACGCTGCTAATTTACCTAACAGCCCCCGATGAAACCGCAATAACCCTCCATCTACAACTGCTATTACTTTCTTTGGTTCCGCGTCTCCTTCGGATGCGATCGCTTGTGCAAGTAAAGGATTGTTCAATTCAAACAAACCTTTGGTAAAGTGAACGTTATAGCGAAAGGTAACGGGGACACATTGATGAATCGGTTCCAGATTCAAATCAGTCTTTTGCTTGATGCCAATTGTCATATTTTTGTTTTTTAAATTACCGCGAACAATCGTACTTACCACAAAGAATTCACTTTCAACGTTTCCGGAAGTGCAGCGCGTTCCAAAGTTTGAAGAAACACCTCTACCGACTGAGAACCATTGACGTTGATTTTGTTATTGAAGATGAAGAAAGGCACGCTGTTGATACCGCTACGTCGCGCAGATGTCGCATCAGCCATAACCTCATCTAAGGCAGCATCACTGCTTAAAAGGCTGCGTAATTGTGTAGCATCTATGCCAGCAGCTTTGCCCACAGAAACAAGGGTTTCGATGTCTCCGATGTTTAACCCTTCTTCAAAGTAAGCTTTGTAAATTGCTTCAACTACAGCATTTTTACTTTTTGTTGGGGAAAGTGCGATCATCTGATGGGAAAGCGTTGTATTAACAGCCAAAGATATTTTGTTGAAATCTAGTTTTACGCCAGATGCCTCACCTCTTTGCTTAGTGTAGTCAAACAGGCGTTTCAATTCTTCGGGTTCCATGCCTTTCCTCGCTTTCATAAAGGCGCGAAACTCAACTCCTTGAGGGGGAATTGTGTCGTCTAGCAAGAAGGGATGCCACCGAATCTTTATCGCTTCGTATTGCCATTTTTCAAGGGCATCGAAGAGATGTTTTTTGCCAATATAGCACCAAGGGCAGGCGGTATCGTGAAAAATTTCAATGAGCATATGGCAATCTGGTTTTATTTTTGAAGATTAATGAACCTCAGAGGAGGAGAAAAGAGGGAGTTATATACCAATCCTGAGTTTTGAAAGTTACTTTTTAAACGAACTACCCAGGAGCAAAAGAGGAGGAAAGGGAGAAGTTCATAAATTACTGAGGATTGTTATATAAATGAATTTTGATTGTTGTGGTTCTATTTTACTCAGTTAACCAAAGCATTAAGTGTGTATTCTTTTTCTGTGGTTTGGATGATTTCTTCGGCGAAAAAGTTTTGAACTGTTTCAAATTCTTCGATTAAGGCGGAGCGGTCTTTCTGTGCCACCAGTTGTGCTAATTGGCTGTAGGTGTTCGCCAATCTCTCAATAGTTTGACATCTGTCTTCTGTCGCCAGCATGATGTCTACACATAAGGGCGGACTTTGGGCAAACAAACGTTTTACTATGTCAATTTCTAAGCGATAACTTGGGGTTGACATCGACAAGCTACGGTCTATATCTATTCTTTCTGCTGCTAGAAAAACACCGAGACTAAACCTGGAAAAATGCCGCGTTGCTTGAATAATTACCATCATGCGGTCGTGTTCTTGGGGAGTGCATACAATCAGCTTGCTACCCTGACTTTCTATGAAGTCTAGAAACCATTGAAATGAATCCTGATTTCGCCCTGGACAAACTACAACTTTTTGGGATAGGAAAGATTTGACAGTTGGGCCAAACATGGGATGTAATCCGATTACAGGCCCAGCATGGAAATCGAGCATTGCTTGTACTGGCTGAGTCTTGATACTGGTAATATCTGCCAGTGCTGTAGTTGGAGAAAGATATTTAGCTGTACGCTTGATTACATCTATCGTTCTGTCAATAGGAACGCTAATTAAAACTAGGTCTGCTTGGCTCAGCAGTTTATCTGCATTATCCCAATCATTGTGTTCAAGAATGCTAACGTTGTGGCCTGCTGCTGACAGTTGTTGTGTAAACAATTTTCCCATTCTGCCAAGCCCGCCAATAATGGTAATTTGTCGGGGTCTGACATTATTTATAGATGAAAAGTTATCGGTACCGGCGAGACAACTCGTTACTACATTTTCCCAAACAGATTCCGGAACACCAATCTGGGCAAGAAAGGGAGCAATATAGGATAGTTGTTCTTCAATTGGAACTTCTGATTCACTCAAAATCGATATGCGATCGCGTAATAGCTTGATTAGAAATTGGTCAGTTTGCTTGAGCTTATCTGGTATCATATAAAACCGCTCGTAAGTATTGTTTTCATTACTAATTGCGGCTAATTGTTCATTACCATTAGCCATGAACGCGGAGGCTAGGCTTCAAGTCACAGCAAATATTTGCGCCAGTATCATTGAAATTGGTAGCAGGCTCAAAACCAACAAACCGTAAGGTAAAGTTGCGAAACCAGCTGCAACTGTCGCATCCAAGACTATTAACGACAATACGCCCGCCTTCACTGCGACTCGAATTAGGTCTGGAGTTGGTTCGCGGGCGGCTTTTACAAAAGCAGGTAACACACGCCCAGCGAATAAAAGAATAAACGGCAATGCGGCAAGAACTTGATAATCTGGCAAAAGCCCCAGCGCTAATATGCTAACAATGACTGCACCAACAAATAGCAAAGCTGTTATTCCCGTACTCGCTTTTCCCCCATGTACTTCACCTTTGCTAATAGCGGTGACAGCAGCAATGTAGGTGATAGGAATTAAAGCTAAAAACCAGCGTTCTCCCAACATTGCTGGTACAGCACTCACGCCAAGCAATAAATTGCCGCCGCGACAAATGCCCATGTTGACGGGGCCAAGAATTGAGTGGTGTTTGCCGAAAGCATCATATAGTAGAGCGGCAAAGGCGATGGTAGCAGCGATCGCGCCACTCAACCAGGATACTTGCAAGGCTGCAACTATGCCGACAGCTAAAAGCAGACTTCCAAGCGCGATCGCACCTTGACGAGATGCGCGATCGCTAGGAATTGGTCTTTCTGGTCGCTCTTTGGCATCCAGTTCAGCGTCGAATACATCATTAAATACTACACCGCCACCGTATAAACCTGTGGTAGCTAGAAGTAACCATGCAAGTGTTGCCGATCCTGTTAGCGTTTGATTTAGGAATGCGATCGCTCCTGAAGCTGCAAAACCAACTAGAATGTCTGCCCAAGCAGTAACAATATTTGCAGGCCGCATTAGCTGTAGATAAGCCCACAAACGGTGGGAACTCAAACTTGCAGCATTCACTGTGATTCTCCGTGATTATAAGATTTTTTTCGGGAGTTATGAGGTAGAAGGCTATTTTTTGCTAATAGCTAATAGTGAATTGACCATGAGCCATGAGCCAATTACTCAATGAGTGCAAAGTCGCGGTTAGACTCTACGACTGGTGACTGTCCGCGCAGTACGGAATTTCCGTTGAAAAGTTCGCGTTGGTCAATAGGTAAGGGTTCTAGCCAGTCTGCTTCTTTCATCTGACCGCTTTGGCTATAAGCTGTTAGGGCATTTTCGTAACAGACAGCCCGCACATACTCTTCTGAGATTCCCCGTTCTAGCATTAGCTGGGCTGTCTTAGGTACAGCTAGGGGATCGCTGACTCCCCAATCTGCACTACTGTCTACGATTACGCGATCGCATCCATACTGGCGCACGATCTCCACCATCCTTGCATTCCCCATCTTGGTCTGCGGATAAATCGTGAAAGCAGCCCAGAAACCTCTATTTAGTACCTCTTCAACAGTTTCCTCGTTGTTGTGGTCTATAATTACCTGCGCTGGATCTAATCCATGCTCAATACAGCGATCCATGCTACGGCTAGTACCTGCTTTCTTGTTGCGGTGGGGAGTGTGAATCAACACCACCATATCCAATTCTTTTGCTAACTCTAGCTGTAGACGAAAATATTTGTCCTCAGCTGGTGTCATATCGTCATAGCCAATTTCACCAATAGCAACCACGCCCTCTTTACAGGCATAAAGTGGCAACAGTTCCATAACTTCTTCTGCTAACGCCTCGTTGTTAGCTTCTTTCGGGTTCAAGCCAATTGTGCAGTAGTGTTTGATCCCAAACTGGCTGGCTCGGAATCGCTCCCACCCGACAATGCTGCTGTAATAGTCCTTAAAACTCCCGGCGTTAGTCCGGGGCTGTCCCAACCAGAAGGAAGGTTCAATGACGGCAACAATGCCATACTCTCGCATCACGAGGTAATCGTAACTTGTGCGGGAGGACATATGAATGTGAGGATCGATGAACATCCTGCTGTTGTTAGACATGGTTACTTCTTGAATAATGGATTTCGCAGAATTATGAGTTTTGAGTTATGTGCAACTTTTCTCCCCTTGTTAAGGGCGTTCTGACTTGGAAAGTGACACATCACATGAGTTTTGAATTATTAGAAAAGATTTAACTCAAAACTTTTTCAGATTGTGGCTTATTGCATTCATATTCCTGTAAATAAATTTCCGGCTGAAAACTTAAACCCGTTAAAACAGGTTGAAACATTTACCAAGGAATAGTGACGATGACTTTAGTCTGTGAAGCCCCTTAGACGCTTTGCGGCTTCTGGAAGAGTATTTTAGTTCAGGGCTGAATTAATGCCAGAAGTCTATTTTGGCTAAAACTGCTCCAAGTCAGACGACCCTGCTCAATAGATGATTGCAAGTTTGGGTGACGAGCGAGTAGTTCTTGAGCTTGGGGTAAGGGACATTGAGAACAAGCCAAAGCAGCTGCTTCTTGCTGGACTGCATCAGGAGCGTTCAGCACCTTTTCCAAATCCGCTACTATCCGGGTGTCCGCAAACCGCCCGACTGGTCGCCAGAGTTCCGGCGTTACTGGACGTTTAGCCGCCCAACGTTCGTGAGCATAGTCTGCCAACATTCTTGCTAAATCTGGGTTAGCACGACGGTCGAGTCCGACGATGAGATGCAAGGGACTACCGACAAAAACAGCTTTTAGTACCATTTGGTTCCAGGCGTTGTTGTCGAAATAGTCAGCAGGATAAGGGTTTTGCAATGCGATCGCATTAAACACGGAAGTCATGTTACTCCGTACTCCCTCAGCAGCTCTGGCGCAAAGCCGTTCTGGGTAGGGTAATATTGGCAAGCTTTGATAGAGAGCGACTAGCTCTCCCACGTCAGCGGTGGTGAAGATTTGCTCAAGCGATCGCAGATATTTCTCCACATTATCCTGCGGCAGCGCCAGTATCAGTAAGGTGCGAGCCGCTTGATCTACGCTCCAATGACCGGGGAACCAACCTCTTTGTATTGAAACTGCTTGTAAGTCTTCTGGTGTTAGTTCCAGGTTTTTTTTGCCCGTATAGCGAGGCACAGCACTGAAGGAGGTAAAGAATACTCGCTCCTGATTACCTTCGGCAATCTGCTTTATCTTCTCATCTAGCCAGGTGAGACTTTCTTTGGCGATATTTTGTGCTAGCCAGCAACGGAGTAAGCCGTTTACGCCCTTTAGATCAAGGTCAATTAAAGAATACATAATACTCATTAAAAGGGTTGGCTTTGGTTCAAGGTTCGCCTGGTGTGTGCGAATCGAATACTAGATTACAAAAGTCATGAATTATGAGTTTATAACTCCTCGCCTCCTAACTCCTTACTCTTAACTTTTAAGAATTTAAGGCAAAGTTGCAATGAATAATCTTTTGATACATTGGTCAATTCTTTTGATATTGTTGTGTCTCTAGCTTTAGGCGATGAGTGCTTCTCCAGCCTTGAGGAGTTGTATCGTAAAATTGGCGAAATTGGCGGCTGAAATGGCCTGCGTCTTTATAGCCGACTGCTTCAGCAATTTGATTTACTGCCTGGTCGGTTTCTTGGAGCAAGAAAAGCGCCTGTGCCATCCGACGCTTGACAATCCAGCGGTATATACTCTCTCCGGTATGTTGCCGCACTAAGCTAGTCAGGTAAGCCGGAGAGTAACCAAATGCCTGAGCCACATCACAGAGCGTAATCGGTTGATGATAATTACTCTCAATAAAATTGAATATCTCAATCATTTGGGGACATTCAGGAAATATTGACTGCGGAGAAGACGCGCTTGCAGCTTCAGTAGAAGGTGAATCTGATCGCTGGTTCTCAGATGAACTCCACTGTAGTAAGGTAGCTTGTTTTTTCAAACGGGTAGCGATCGCGCTCAGCAATTCCTCTCCCATACAAGGTTTAGTGAGATAGTCATCTGCTCCCAGTTCCATGCCTTTGCGGAGGTCAGGCCGTTCCCCCTTGCAACTGACAAAAATGAAAGGAATAATCGCTGTCAGGGGGTTAGAGCGCAGCGTAGCTAGGACATCGTAACCATTTGTTTCCGGCATTACAATGTCGCAAATTATCAGGTCGGGTAGCTGTTTTTGTGCCTTTTGAATTCCCAATTTACCGTCTTCAGCATCAATAGTGTAGAAACCTCCAGCTTTAAGGCATTCTACAAAGAAATTTCGCGTTGGGGCATTATCCTCAATTACTAAAATTTTTTTCACCATTTTCCCTATTACTCAACACTTACGTATGTGAACACATCCAGTTTCATCAAGTAAGAAGAGAGCTTGAAGATTCAAAAAGTGCAAATTTGTAAAACCAATGACGCACTTCAAGTTTACCAAGCAAATTATGGACTTTCCCTAATCAGGTTAAGCCCTTATTTTTACACATTTTTTTTTGCTAAATGAAACAGGATACAGTTACTTGGTGGAGACTAGGTAGATTTTAGATTGGGTTAATCTCTCCTCTACGAAAATTCTCTTTTTAATGTTAATATTTGTAAATACTCCTAAAGGTAGAGATAAAAAACATCGTGTGTTTGTCTATACAAGGCAAGTCAATAGAATATAAACTGATTAAATTCATAGGGCTTTAAGCCTTGCTGTGAGCCAATCACAGCAAGGTAGGCGGCAATACTTACGTATATATAAAGAACAAAATCGAAAGAATTGACAAATATATCAATAGATTATTCATTGCAGCCTCACCTTAAAGTTTTGTAAGCTTCTTCACAGGGAAGACCCAACACGAAAGTGCTGTTAACTCAAATTTAATAATTAACAGAGTGAGCAAGCACTAAAAAACACAAAAAGAACAAAGAAAACTTGTTGCGTTCTAATGAAAAAGTTAGGTTAGTGAATCTGACGCAACAGAAACAACGTAGTTTAAGCCTATTAAAGGGCTTGACTTTAATTTAAGAATTTTAATCGGGCAGTCGAGGCATAAACGGAAGGCACTCCTAGAGATTACATATTCTCAGTGCTGCTGGGTGATGTTCAAATTTTTAAGAAGCATACAGGGGCTTGCTTCAACTTCCTAGAAATATCGCAACCAAACGACCGAAAACTATATACCAACTCCAATGAGTATTGAGTCCTACAAAGCATTCGCAACAGATACCTACACCTATGTAGATTCCGCGCCAGCCGATCCAACGCGCAATTATCAAAGCATCGATGACTCAAATATCAAGCCGGTTCTTAGCAACCAGCCGGAAGTATCGCTTAGTGTCGCCGAAGCGATCGCTTCAATGCTGGAAGAATTAGGAGTAAGCTACGCTTTTGGTGTCGCCGGGGGTGCAATGGCATCGCTTTGGGGTTCCCTGTCTAATAGCCTAATGCAGGTGCTTAACTTTCGTCATGAAAGCGGAGCCGCCTTTGCAGCCGTTGAAGCGTACTTTGCCACAGGTCGTCCAGCTGTTGTATTCACCACAGCCGGGCCAGGAATCACCAACGCGCTGACCGGACTGTTTGCAGCGCGTGGTGAGGGTGCAAAGGTGATTCTCTTGTCAGCTTGCACCACAGCACCGCAACGCGGGCGCTGGGCTATCCAAGAAACCAGCGGATACACATTGCCGAAATCCGGGATATTTAGTTCCGGCGAGTTGTTCAACTATGCAACAACTATTGAGTCTCCTGAAGAACTTCCACAGATTTTTCGCAGACTTGCTTTGGGACTGTCACAACCGGGCGGCTTTGTCGCCCATTTGAGTATTCCCACCGGAGTGCAGACAAGTTTGGTGAATACATCTTTGCCTCGGTTAGACCTGTCTCATTCTCTGTTCGCGCCGAGTTCCGAAGCGATCGCAAAATGCGTACAGATGCTATCACAAGGATCGTTTGCCATCTGGGTTGGCTTTGGGGCGCGGGGTGCAGCGGATGCAATTCGCCAACTGGCCGAAAAAACGGGGGCGGCTGTGATGTGTTCGCCGCGTGGTAAGGGCATCTTCCCAGAAGATCATCCACAGTTTGTCGGTGTCACAGGCTTGGGCGGTCATGCTTCCGTACTGACATATATGCAAGAGCAACCGCCTTTGCATACCCTGGTACTGGGAACGCGACTCGGCGAACCTACTTCTTTCTGGAGTAATTCGCTGGTTCCCTCTGAGGGATTCATCCATGTTGATATTGACCCGGAAGTGCCTGGGGTTGCCTATCCATTTGTGAAAACGTTGCCCGTTCAATCTGACGTAGGCGTGTTTGTAGAAGCCTTGCTGAAGCAATTGCCAGAACGCCCTAGCGGGTCAGAGGCGGTGTCCCTGCCTAATCCTGAACGGGAAGCGATCGCTCCCGGCGCAGACAGCCCAGTGCGCCCGGAAATACTCATGGATGCAATTCAACGCATCATCGTCGAAGGCAGTGATGCAATAGTAATGGCAGAGTGCGGAAACTCATTTACTTGGGCAACTCACCTGCTGCGATTTTCCCAATCAAATCGTTACCGAGTCAGCACCGGAGTTGGATCGATGGGTCATACTGTCGCGGGTGTTGTCGGTGCAGCCCAAGCACGAAACGGCAAAGCTGTTGCCATTGTCGGAGATGGAGCCATGCTGATGAACAACGAAATCAGCACAGCTGTAAAATACCAAATTCCTGCCGTTTGGATTGTACTTAACGATGCCCGCTACAATATGTGCCACCAAGGGATGACATTGCTGGGACTCAAAGGTGCAGATGCGGCAATTCCCCCAGCGAATTTCGTTCAGATTGCTTGCGGGATGGGAGCTGAAGGGATTCGCGTCGAAAAAGAGTCTGATCTGCAAGCGGCATTAGAGAAAGCGATCGCATCCACCGTCCCCTTCGTTGTCGATGTCGCTATCGATGCCAATCGACCTGCACCATCCAAAGGGCGTAATCAGAGTCTTGCTGCACAAGGAGCCGTATCAACCCCGGTTAAGCACCTTTCATTCCCATTAGTTTAACCAAACTAGGGAAAAAGTAATTTTTAGGTTGGGCTTACCGTGTGGAAACCCAACAACTTGCTAAGGGAATCTTCAAGCCCCTCCCCGCGTAGGGGTGAGGTTGGGGAGCGAAAAGTTTGAGCGGAGGGTTCCTTCGATCAAAGCTTTTCAAGAGAGAGGTTTCTTCGCGGCGAGACCCAACCTACCTTCTCTCCCACTCCCCAATCCCCAGTCCCCAATCCCTAATTAGGCGTATCAGGAGAGCTGTGTGAAACTGTTTGAAACTACGAAAGAAATGGGTCATGAGCAAGTTCTCTTCTGCCATGACAAAGAATCAAATCTGAAAGCAATTATCGCCATTCATGACACCGGACTAGGTTCCGCGATGGGTGCAACACGTCTGTGGCCTTATGTAACCGAAGAAGATGCCTTGCGAGACGCACTTCGTCTTAGTCGCGGAATGACCTACAAAGCAGCCTGTGCCAACATTCCAGTCGGCGGCGGAAAAGCAGTAATTATTGCTAATCCGGAAAATAAAACCGATGAACTTTTCAGAGCCTACGGACGTTTTGTAGAAAGCCTAAACGGACGTTTTATTACCGGGCAAGATGTAAATCTTTCTCCTCAAGATGTGCGTCAAATTAGTAAAGAAACAAATCATGTTGTCGGTACTTCCGAAAAATCGGGAGGCCCAGCACCCATAACATCTATAGGAGTTCTTTTAGGAATCAAAGCTGCTACAGAGTTCCGGTTGCAAAGAAATGAACTTGCTGGGTTAAAAGTTGCAGTACAAGGACTGGGAAATGTAGGCAAGAATCTCTGTCAGCGCTTACATGAACATGACGTGAAACTCTTTGTCACTGATGTAAGTAAAGAGAAGACAGAAGAGATAAAACGTTTATATGGGGCAACCGTTGTTGAACCAAACGAAATTTACTCTCTTGATGTTGATGTTTTTGCTCCTTGTGCATTAGGAGGAATTCTTAATAGTTCCACAATTCCTCAGCTTAAAGCTCTAATTGTGGCTGGTGCTGCAAATAACCAGCTTGAAGATGAGCATATACACAGTAAACTCCTTGAATCAAAGGGAATCCTCTATTGCCCAGATTACGTAATCAACGCTGGAGGATTAATCAACGTTTACAACGAAATGATTGGATATGAGGAGGAAAAAGCTTTAAGCCAATTAAATAACATCTACAGCACTTTATTGGAAATTTTTGAGAGTGCTGAGAAAGAAGGTTATACAACTTATGAAGCTTCTAAAGTTTTGGCTGAAAAGCGAATTCTGAAAGCTAAGCATATCAAGCTTATGCAGCAAACAAATTGAAGGAGTGAACCGTGGAAAGAAATACGTTTGCAACGTCTGCTTATATTGCAACTTCGCCGGAGATAGCTTTTGACTACCTGTGTAGTTTAAAAAATCTGGACGAGTGGACTCTCTTCAGCCGGATGGTAGAGCAAGTTGATGAAGATACCTGGCTGGGAACAGCATCTGGCTATCACAAAAATCTCTACTATCACGTTAAAAAACTAGAAAATCCGCTATTTTACGGTATTGAATGGCACTGCGGATTTGAGTATCAGAAATATTTTCAAGTTTACCCTGTGTTGCTTTTTCCCGCTGACTACATTGAGCCGGGAACTGATGAAAAAGGAGTCTATTTTCACTGGCTCAGTTTTGTCGATCCAAAACGACAGACTCAGATGATTATGCAGGGAATTCATACGGTACACACTTCCGAGTGTCGTTCTCTCAAAGGTGTTTTGGAACGCAAAGCTGGTCTTACCGCAGCAGCGAAAGGGCGCTACTTTATCGATACTGACACCATCTATGTTGATGCGCCAATTGAAATCGGGGTTGAATACTTAAAAGACTTGCGGAACATAGATGAGTGGGCGCATTTACTACGACCGAATGGAGAAATAAGTCCTGAATTTGGTGAATTCAAGGATGAATATGACCAGAAGGTGAAAGTTTCTCTGAGACTGCATACTTTGAGCAAATATTACTTGCTTGAACAAGAAAATTTCTATCCAGACTACGACTTTTATCAGCGGTCTGTGGCGCTGATAATCCCAACATCTTATGCTTTCGGAGACCCGGAAGCTCCTGGGTTCATCCTGCATCGGATTACATTTTGGAAAACAGGTGAAACTCTCGCCCACGGCAAACTCCAGATTGAGGATTTTGGGGCTGAGAGCATGAACATTAAGCGATTCGCAGAAGCGAAAGCTGGCAACGTTAAGTCCTTTGATCGTGGGATGAGTTATGTACCAGTTAGCCATTAGCTGTTTGCTAATAACTAAGAGGATGTTTGAAAGATCATAATCGAGACTCTTAGATGGTGGAGATCCTCCTGGCATACTTCTTAAAAAGGGGGACTAAGACTTGATTCTCCACCGTTGAAAAGGGGGCTGGGGAGATCAAACTAGCTTTTGACACTTCTGGGACATCCTCTAATTCTCAAAAATTACTTAGAGCCAATATCGCCTGAGATGAAAGTAAAGCAATTTCCTATTGCATTTCTAACTTTTTGTAGTGTCGCTGTTGTGGGAGCAAAAGCCGCAGAAGCAGTATCTTTTACAATACTTGCGGACGGTCTTGATAATGCAAAGGGTCTTAGCTTTGGCCCTGACGGTGCGCTGTATGTTACAGAGGCGGGAACGGGGGGAAACGGGGTTTGCGTTCCATCACCGAGCGCCCAAGGCGATTCTTTATGTTATGGAACAAGTGGTGCAGTAACCAAAATTGAGAATGGGACTTTCAAGCGGATACTTACCGGACTTCCTTCGGTAGCATTACCAGACGGTACGGGAGCAGCTGGCCCTCACGATATAAAATTTGATGCCAAAGGTTCGCCTTATGTTCTGCTTGGGTATGCTGCTAATCCAGCTTTACGCGATCGCATAATCGGTGACACTGACCTTGGCAAAATCATCTCTCCCGACTTCAATACAAATTCGTGGAGCAGTATTGCAGATTTAGCTAACTATGAACTCGCTAACAATCCCGATGGCGGCGATTTAGTTAGCAATCCCTTGGATTTTCTCATAGATGGCAATAACTTTGTTGTAGTTGATGCAGGTGCGAACGACTTGCTGGGTCTAGGGATTAATGGGGACGATTTGAGAGCGATCGCGCTCCTTCCCACCCAGATATTGACTAATCCAGTCTTTCCAGGCCCTGACTCCGTACCTTTCGATCCCGGACAGGTACCTCCTCCTGATACTCTTCCTGATACACCACCATTGCAGTTTCCAGTTCAACCAGTACCCTCAGCTGTGGCAAAAGGTTTGGATGGTGCTTATTACGTCAGCGAATTTACTGGTTTTCCTTTTCCAGAAGGTGGAGCAAAAATCTATCGTGTTGGTGCTGATGGTCAACCAACCGTCTACGCTGATGGCTTTACGCAACTAACAGACTTGGAATTCGATGCTGCGGGTAATTTGTATGCCTTGCAGTACGCCAATCAGTCAGCCTGGAAAGGTAATTTAGAGGCAAGTCTCTTCAAAATAACCCCAGATGGCGATCGCACAACTCTCCTGGGCGGTAATGGCCTAGAGTCGCCTACTTCCCTGACTCTGGGCCCCGATGGTGCAATCTACGTCACAAATCGCGGCGGTCGCCCTGGACAAGGGCAAGTCCTAAGAATTGATCCCAAACCTGTGCCAGATCCTAGTTCTGCTATAGCCTTATTCACCCTTGGCATAGGTGTTACTCGGATGCGGAAGCGTAAATGTGCGATCGCAGATCGTCAAGTCAACTAACAAACTTTCATTCACTTAAATCCAACTTTGCGACACATGAAACTCAAGCAATTTACTCTGACATTTCTGATTGGTCTTACCGCTATTACCGGAACCAAAGCCGCCCAAGCTGCATCGTTGACTGTGGTTGTGGATGGAGTCAGTAACGCACGCGCTGTTAGTTTTGGTCCTGACGGTACGCTCTACGTAGCCGAGCCCGGTATCGGAGGAAATGGCAAGTGTCAGGCATCACCTAGTACGATATTTCAGCCGATCTGCGCTGGAAATAGTGGCTCAGTTGTCAAACTTACGCCAGACGGTCAGCAGTCGCGGATATTTCAAAACTTCCAGTCTCTGGCAGAACAACCCTCTGGAAATCAAGGAGCTGGTCCTCAGGATCTACAATTTGATTCTTTTGGTAATGCTTATCTTCTAACTGGGTTTGCTGGTTATCCGGGAAATCGTGATGCAGAAACAATTGCCCTTGGCGCTAATTTTCCAATCCCACCAACGCAACTCGCTACTTTCCCTCCAGCCGCACCCGATGAAGTCTTAAATACTCCTAACTTGGCAAAACTGTTCAAAGCTGATTTGGTCACACAAGAGCTAACTGAGATTTTCGACTTCGGCAAATATGAAATCATTAATAATCCTGACGGTGGAGACGTAGTTACCAATCCCTACGACTTGACTATTAGTGGCGATACTGCTTATGTCATTGATGGCGGTGGGAACGTAGCCTATAGCCTCAAACTTGATGGCAGTGATGCAAAAGCAGTTGCACTTCCTCTGAACATCATTACTAACCCACAACTTCCACCACTTCCACCAGGAGTAGAGCTTCCACCAGGGCTAGTAAACTTTCTACCTCCAGATGAAGCAGGAAACCCTCGGATCACAATTCAATCCGTACCCACTGGTGGGGCAATTGGTCCCGATGGTGCTTTATATGTTGGTGAATATTCAGGCTTTCCCTATCCACAAGATCAAGCGCGGATCTTCCGAATTGGGGAGAATGGTATACCAGAAGTTTATGCTGAAGGGTTTAACGCAATTACAGAACTAACGTTTGATAAGCAAGGCAACTTGCTAGTCTTACAGTTCAGCGACCTGTCACAGTTAACAAGTCCGAACATCCAGAACCTGCCTGGTTCTTTAATTCAACTAGCTCCTGATGGGACTCGCACAACCCTCGTCGCTGCGGGTGAAGGGCTGGAGTCGGCTGATGGTCTTGCTATTGGTCCTGACAACCAAATTTATGTCACAACACGCGGTGTTGGACCCGGGCGAGGACAAGTCGTTCGCGTTGATACCACACCAGTTCCCGAACCCGCTTCGGTACTGGGTTTATTAGCCATTGGCACAATAACTGCTGTTACCAGAAAGGGCAACAAACAAAAACACAAAAACAGTAAAGCTTTGGCAGAGACGATCTAACAACTTTTGGTAGATGCCTTAACGCATGGTTGCGATCGCCTGAATGAAAAAAGTGTAGCGCGATCGCAACCATATAAACCCACCCAACCAGGAATTCAATCTTATGGGATTACTAAAAAATCTTTCAATTGCCATTCTCAGTACCGGATTTATAGTTGCAGCAGCAGCTGAAGCCAAATCACTAACCTTAACCTACGAGCGTAGTATTGGCAGTCCTGGTTTCGGCCCTGGGCAGCTGTTTGTTCCCCAAGGCATAGCAGTGGATGCCTCCGGGAATACCCTCATCAGTAACGGTCGCGGTCTTAACCCAGACGGCAGTTTTAACCCGGACATCGGTAACAAAGTTGAAGTCTTCGACCCTCAAGGTAACTATATAGGAGCAATTGGCGAGGGCGGCAAAGGCCCCGGACAATTCGACGAGCCATCAGCTTTAGAAATCGATCCGGATACTGGGAATTTATATGTAGGGGATGTTTTCAACAACCGCGTTAATGTCTACGATCCCCAAGGTAATTTTATTAACTCCTTTGGCTCATTTGCCGGACTCATACCCGGTAGGGCTTTCTTTGGCCCATCTGGTGTGACATTCGACAAAGCTGGCAATGTGTATGTGGGTGATTTTAGCGGCGACAAGATCAACAAATACACTAAGGACGGCGAGCTAATCGGTTCCATTGGCAGCTCTGGAACCGAACCTGGGCAGTTCCAAGGGCCAGCAGGTTTAAGAATTTCCCCAGTTAGTGGAAATTTCTTTGTGAGTGATCAGTTTAACAACCGCGTTCAGGTACTCGATCCAGAAGGTAATCCTATCTTGACATTTGGCAAACAAGGCACCGGGCCTGGAGAGTTTAATCAGCCAATTGGCCTAGAAGTGGACGAGTTTGAGAATATTTATGTGGCTGATTCTATCAACAGCCGCGTTCAGGTATTCGATAAAAACGGTAACTTCCTCACTGCATTTGGTTCAGCTGTCGCAGCACCACCTCCCCAATTAGGTGAGCCACCCTTTGGCAACCCCCTCGACCTCTCACCAGGGAAATTTAACTGGACGGCTGGCACAAGCTACAAAGATGACAAACTCTATGTGGGCGATTTCTTCCAAGGTCGCGTCCAGGTGTTAAACATAGACAGAACCGCAGTACCTGAACCTTCCTCCGTATTGAGTTTAGCGTTCCTGGGGATTGGAGCGGCGGCGACATTGAGAAAACGA
This sequence comes from Funiculus sociatus GB2-C1, assembly GCF_039962115.1. Classification (NCBI taxonomy): domain Bacteria; kingdom Bacillati; phylum Cyanobacteriota; class Cyanophyceae; order Coleofasciculales; family Coleofasciculaceae; genus Funiculus; species Funiculus sociatus. Next base: position 123,823 of record NZ_JAMPKJ010000005.1, read on the forward strand.
CAACAAAAGTCAGTCATCAATTTGACAACCGATCGCGATCGCACTGCTGTTTAGCAACTAAACATGAGACAGAAGCGGGGAGTATTGAAAAACCGAACACAAGCGTCATAAAGCAAGTGAAGGTTTGTCTTTTTGATGTTCCTCCGTCTCTAACAAATTTTTCCCTAAAATAAGAGGACTATTACTGATGGACGCAAATGAATCCAGGGGTAGCAACCCGTTTGCTGGTGGCAACCCATCATCTACTGGTAACAGCAACCCAAATAGCGGTGGCACCTTGCCTCGGCAATCACCCTTTGATCGGCTGTCTGTAGTTCTTGGTGATAACTCACCCTTTGGTGGAAGCGGTTCTCCTACAGGTGGTAATTCCTTTAACGACCTACCCTATGGTGGCAACCCGTTTGCTGGTGACAATCTCTTCACTATCTTCGGTGGCGGTGCCAACCCCCTGAGTCGTAGCAACTCATCTACTGGTGGAAGCAATCCATTTGCTGGTGGCGGCGGAAGCAATCCATTCGCTGGTGGTAGCGGCAGTGGAAGTAATCCATTCGCTGGCGGCGGTAGTGGCGGCGGAAGCAACCCGTTTGCTGGTGGCGGTGGAAGCAACCCGTTTGCTGGCGGCGGCGGAAGCAATCCTTTTGCTGGCGGTAGTGGCGGAAGTAATCCTTTTGCTGGCGGTAGCGGCGGTGGAAGTAATCCGTTTGCTGGTGGCGGTAGTGGTGGCGGAAGCAATCCGTTCGCTGGTGGCGGTACTGGCGGTGGAAGCAACCCGTTTGCTGGCGGCGGTACTGGCGGTGGAAGCAACCCGTTTGCTGGCGGCGGTAGTGGCGGCGGAAGCAACCCGTTTGCTGGTGGCGGCGGAAGCAATCCGTTCGCTGGTGGCGGTGGAAGTAATCCATTTGCTGGTGGCGGTGGAAGCAACCCGTTTGCTGGCGGCGGTACTGGCGGTGGAAGCAACCCGTTTGCTGGCGGCGGTACTGGCGGCGGAAGCAACCCGTTTGCTGGCAGCGGTAGTGGCGGTGGAAGTAACCCGTTTGCTGGTGGCGGTACTGGCGGTGGAAGCAATCCGTTCGCTGGCGGCAGTAGTGGCGGTGGAAGTAACCCGGTTGCTGGCGGCGGCGGAAGCAATCCGTTCGCTGGTGGCGGTGGAAGCAATCCGGTTGCTGGTGGCGGCGGAAGCAATCCGTTCGCTGGCGGCGGCGGAAGCAACCCGTTTGCTGGTGGCGGTACTGGCGGTGGAAGCAATCCTTTTGCTGGCGGTAGTGGCGGTGGAAGTAACCCGTTCGCTGGTGGCGGCGGAAGCAATCCTTTTGCTGGCGGTAGTGGCGGCGGAAGCAATCCTTTTGCTGGCGGTAGTGGCGGCGGAAGTAACCCGTTTGCTGGCGGCGGTGGAAGTAACCCGTTTGCTGGCGGCGGTAGTGGCGGTGGAAGCAATCCTTTTGCTGGCGGTAGTGGCGGTGGAAGTAACCCGTTTGCTGGTGGCGGTGACGTATCGTTCAATAGTAGTAACGCACCCATTGGGAATGGTAACAGGGACATCGGAAGGGATAACGCAACCATCGGCAATGGTAATTCGGACTTCAGTAGCGACAACGCAACCATTGGTAATGGTAATTGGCAATTTGGAAGCGATAACGCAACCATCGGTAATGGTAACTGGCATTGGGACGGAAGTAGCGACAATGCAACCATTGGCAATGGCAATTGGTATTTAGACTACGTTAGCGATAACGCAACCTTGGGTAATGGTAATTGGCACTTCGGAAGCAATAACTCAACTATCGGTAACGGTAACTGGGACTTCGGAAGTAACAACACGGTCATTGGTAATGGCAATTGGCTGTTCACCAGTAATAACACAGTCGTTGGTAATGGCAATTGGCTAGTTGATGGTGACAACATCACCAGCCCGGAGACATTATTGCCAGAGATAAAGACTACTGTTGACGACTTGATTAACTCCCTCATGGGCAAGATTGGTGAAGACTTTATTGGGTTAACAGGCAATTTAGTGGAATCGGAAAGTCAGACGTTTAACCGACTCATCCTTGCCAAAGATACTGGTACTAATGACGGTAATGTTCAGTCTGTACCTGAGCCTGGATTTTCAACACCGCTGGTAGTGCTGGGACTCTCATTTTTACTGTATTCAAGGTTCAAAAAGCGGAGTAGACAGAAGCTTAGCGTCTGATACTAATTTACTGTTTTAATGCCACATTGAAGATTCCCTCAACCCCCTTTAAAAGGGGGGTTAAGAAGAAGCTTAAGTGTAACGGTCAAAAAAGTGAATTGGTATGAGGATTGACACTTAAAGAAAACATTGGCAAAAGCAAAATTTGAGTCTAAGTTGGGTAACTTTCTCAAATAGGGCTATTAATACCGACTTTTAACTAGAATTTGGATTGACTTTATTATGTTTTTTGATTCCCACAGCTATATAACCAGAGGTGGCGTTCACATAACTCGTTCCATAATCGAGATTTCAATGGAAACTGCCATTGAAGAGATTTTGGGACGCATTAATTCTCAGCGAGGAGGTTTGCTTGCAAGCAGCTACGAATACCCAGGAAGATACAAGAGATGGGCTATAGGTTTTGTTAATCCACCCCTGGAACTCGCTACACGCGATCGCTCTTTCACTCTGACAGCACTTAACGAGCGCGGGGTGGTGCTTTTGGCTTATTTGGCAGAGCGTTTAAAGTCGCGATCGCAACTTCAGGAAATCACTCTGGAAAAGTATTTTATCACTGGTTCTATAAAACCAACAGAAGAATCTTTCCCAGAAGAAGAACGTAGCAAGCAACCTTCTGTTTTCACTATTGTTCGTGATATTCTACATTCTTTTTACAGCATTGAAGACGAACATCTGGGGTTATATGGTGCGTTTGGCTACGACTTGGTATATCAGTTTGAGTCAGTTTCCCAGCTTCAAGAACGTCCAGCAGATCAGCGAGACTTGGTGCTATATCTGCCTGATGAATTGACGATAGTTGACTACTACCTTCAGAGCGCATATCGTATCCAATATGAATTTGATACTGTGCATGGTAATACCAATGGTTTACCTCGTACAGGTGAGGTAATTGATTACAAAGGCAAGTGTCTTACCCGAAATCAAATATCTGATCATGCACCCGGAGAATACGCCAACCAAGTTAACAAAGCACTTGATTACTTCAAAAGAGGCGATTTATTTGAAGTTGTTCCCAGCCAAAGCTTTTTTGAAGTATGCGAAACCTCCCCAGCTAAACTGTTCCAAACATTAAAGCAGATAAATCCTAGCCCCTATGGGTTTATCTTTAATTTAGGTGGGGAATATCTGATTGGTGCATCTCCAGAGATATTTGTGCGTGTTGAAGGAAGGCGCATTGAAACGTGTCCGATCAGCGGTACGATCGTGCGCGGACAAGATGCTATTGATGACGCGGATCGGATTCGTCAGTTGCTCAATTCCCGCAAGGATGAATCTGAGTTAACAATGTGTACTGATGTCGATCGTAATGACAAATCTCGCATTTGCGAACCTGGATCAGTAAGAGTAATTGGTCGTCGCCAAATTGAGTTATACAGTCACTTAATCCATACAGTAGATCATGTTGAGGGAATATTGCGGCCTGAGTTTGATGCTTTGGATGCCTTTTTAAGTCATACTTGGGCAGTGACGGTGACGGGCGCTCCAAAACGGGCAGCAATGCAGTTTATTGAACAGCACGAACGTAGCGCCCGGCGTTGGTATGGTGGAGCCGTTGGATGCTTAACTTTTAATGGCAATTTGAACACTGGTTTAATTCTGCGGACTATGCGTTTGAAAGATGCGATCGCAGAAGTTCGAGTTGGTGCTACTGTCCTTTATGACTCGGTTCCAGAAGCGGAAGAACGGGAAACTCTCACTAAAGCAGAAGCTCTTTTTCAAACAATTCGCCAAGCTAAACAAACGAGTGTTGAAGCTCTGCCAAATAGTTCGGTTGTTGGTGAGGGGAAAGTTCGTTTTGGAGAAAACAAGCGTGTCTTACTAATTGACTATGAAGACTCGTTTGTGCATACCCTTGCTAACTACATCCGCCAGACTGGTGCTACAGTCACAACGCTACGTCATGGGTTCTCAGAAGAAATTCTTGATAGTAATCCAGACTTGGTTGTTTTATCTCCTGGGCCTGGCAGACCCAGTGAATTTCATGTACCAGAAATGGTAAAAGCTTGCGTACAGCGACAAATTCCCATCTTCGGAGTTTGTTTAGGGTTGCAAGGAATTGTTGAAGCTTTCGGTGGTGAGCTGGGAGTTCTTAACTATCCACAACATGGTAAGTCATCGCGTGTTTTTGTCACAGATTCAGAATCGGGTCTTTTCCAAAACTTACCGCAATCTTTTGAAGTCGGTAGATATCACTCATTGTTTGCTCTGCAAGATTTATTGCCTGAAGAACTGAAAGTTACAGCTATTTCCCATGATGATGTGATTATGGGAATTGAGCATAAGATACTCCCGATCGCCGCAGTCCAGTTCCACCCAGAATCTATCATGACGCTTGGTGGAGAAGTTGGTCTGGCGATTATTATCAACGCGATTCGTACCTATGCAAAAGGTAGTGATTCCTCAAATATGGTGGAAACGGCTGTTCAGGAAAATCTGGATGGAAATTTGCAAGTTAATTCCGACTTTTCTACTGTCCGACATTAAAGCGATCGCGTTTGTTCTTAACTCAAGTTACCCCAATGCAAATCCATCGCAATCCGCCAAAACTCGAAGTCAATATTCTGCAAAAGATTGTAAAGTACAAGGAGCAAGAAGTTGCTCAAAGCAAAGAACAGCTACCTTTAGCAACTCTTCAAGAACAGCTAAATAATGCTCCTTCTCCAAAAGATTTTCTGATGGCTTTACAGCATTCAAATTGCCCTAGTTTGATTGCAGAAGTCAAGAAAGCGTCACCTAGTAAAGGAGTAATTCGAGCGGATTTTGATCCAGTTGCGATCGCCCAAAGCTATCAGGGGGGTGGAGCAAGCTGTCTGTCTGTGCTAACCGATCGCAAATTCTTCCAAGGTAGCTTTGAAAATCTGCATCTTATTCGTCAGCGCGTCACGCTACCGCTACTCTGCAAAGAGTTTATCATTGACCCCTACCAAATTTATCTAGCGCGGACGGTTGGAGCGGATGCGGTGCTGCTAATTGCAGCCATCTTATCGGATCGAGAGCTGCAAAACTTTCTGAATATTGCTTGTGATCTGGGTATGAACGCTCTATTAGAGGTGCATACTTTAGCAGAACTCGACCGGGTGCTAAAGCTCTCAAATGTGCGATTAGTGGGGATTAACAACCGTAATCTGGAGAATTTTACGGTCTCACTAGGAACTACACAGCAAATAATGGCACAGCGGCGGGAAAAGTTGCACAGTTTAGGGATAACGGTTGTCAGTGAATCTGGTCTGTACACAAGAGCTGATTTAGACCTTGTGGCTGAGGCTGGTGTCCGTGCAGTTCTGGTAGGAGAGTCTTTAGTTAAGCAACCCGATATAGAGCAAGCTGTACGCAGTCTGCTAAGGCTTGATCTCCCCGCCTACGGCGACCCCCTTAAAAAGGGGGTTGAGGAGTATACCCCTGGTATAAATAGCTCTGCTTTTTAACGGGTTTAACTCAACAATAGCCCCCCTAAAAAAGGGGGTTGGGGGGATTTTTGCCAGATGAACACCACTAACCGAGATGTATTGAGGTGATCCCATGAAAGCAATGGTTATAAAAGACTTCGGCGGTTCAGAAGTCTTTGAACTCCGCGAGGTAGATAAACCAACACCAGGTAAAAACGAACTTTTGGTGAAAGTTTATGCAACCTCCGTTAACCCTGCTGACTGTGGGGTGCGTCAAGGGGTATTTGGCCCAAGAATCAAACTACCCGCAATTCTCGGCTATGACGTTTCCGGTGTCGTCGAAGCGATCGCGGAAAATGTGAGGGATTTTCAAGTAGGCGATGAGGTATATTATGCCATCGGACTTATGGATGGCGACGGTGCCAACGCTGAGTATCATGTCGCGCACGAATCGATTGTCGCCAAAAAGCCCGCAAATTTATCTCATCAAGAAGCAGCTAGCGTACCCGTATCAGGCGGTACAGCGTGGGCTGCACTGATCGACCGGGCAAATATCAAAATCGGCGAAACTGTACTAATTCACGGTGGTGCAGGAGGCGTAGGCTCGTTTGCTATCCAAATAGCTAAGGCGGCGGGTGCATACGTTTATACAACTTGCGGCGGCTACGATGTTGATTTAGTGAAGTCCATCGGTGCAGACAGAGCAATTGACTACCGAAACGAAAACTTTGTTGAGATCATTCACCGCGAAACAGGCGGACAAGGAGTTGACGTTTGTTTGAGTACGGTTGGCGGCGAAGTTTTCGCCCAAAGCCTGATAGCAACCAAAGTTGATGGTCGTGCTGTCACGATAACTGGCGTACAGGGCGACCTCAATATCGCTATTGGGAAAAATATTACTGTTCACTTTGTCCATTTAGAGCGTCCCCGCCCTAAACTCGAAGCGCTAAGAACCTTGATTGAACGAAGTCAGATTAAGCCTGTTGTCGGGATGACCTTTGGGCTTAATCAAGTTGACCAAGCGCATAAAAAGCTTGAACAGGGCGGCGAGGGCGTGCGCGGCAAAATCGTTTTACAAGTTGCATAAGTTGCTAATTGCTTCGGAGCAATTAGCAATTAGCAATTAGCCATTTTTAAAGGAATATCAGAATGAATTCTATCTCTGATTGTTTTGAGTCTTTACGCGATCGCAACCAGTGCGCTTTGATTCCTTTTCTCACAGCTGGAGATCCTGACCTGGATACAACAGCAGAGGCTTTACGAATCTTAGATCGCAATGGTGCTGACATGATTGAGTTGGGCGTTCCCTATTCAGATCCGCTGGCAGATGGCCCTGTGATTCAAGCAGCAGCGACTCGCGCTTTGCAACAGGGAACCAAATTAGAACAGGTTTTAGAGATGCTTCAAGCTGTCAGTCCCGGCTTAAAAGCGCCTCTGATCCTATTTACTTATTACAATCCAATTTTGAACCGGGGCATTCAGCAGTTTCTGGAGGACATTGCGAGTGCAGGGGTAAGAGGGCTGGTGGTTCCCGATTTACCATTGGAGGAGGCTTCAAACTTGCTACAGCAAGCTGCTGCTTTGGACATTGAAGTAATCTTGCTGACGGCTCCCACCAGTTCCAAGGAACGCATTGAAGCGATCGCGCAACAGTCTCAGGGATTTATTTATTTGGTGAGTGTCACTGGCGTTACCGGGATGCGATCGCAAGTCCAAGGGCGTGTTAAGGATTTGTTAGTAGAGATGCGCGCCGTAACCGACAAGCCTATTGGCGTTGGTTTTGGCATCTCTGGAATAGAACAAGCTCGTCAGGTAAAAGATTGGGGTGCAGATGCCGTAATTGTGGGAAGTGCCTTTGTGAAACGTTTGGCATCTGGTACTCCAACTCAAGGACTGCAAGCTGTTGAAGAACTTTGTCGAGAGTTGAAAGAAGCGATTACCCCCCAATTAATCAAGCATTAAGAATCAAAACTTAAAAATGAAACGTTTTTTAGCTCTCATTTTTAAGTTCTGATTTTGGCGGTGAGGAAGTTAACCGAAAGCGAAAAAAACATGGGATTTTTGCATGAATCTGTTAAGATATTAAGCTTTGGTATAGCTGTTAGCTTGTTCGGGATGGAAGCGATCGCAGCTGACCTAGTTGTTAGAAAAAACGTGGTTGACCTTACTTCTGAGGAAAAAAACAACTTCGTTAACGCTATCAAAACTTTAAAAACCACAATTCCAGAAGGCAGCGCTCTCAGTATTTATGACCAGTTTGTTGCCGTACATCTGGGAGCCATGAGCGTAATCCATTGGCATGAAGAACATCAGCATCATCATAATATTGATACTGCTCATGAAAATTCAGGATTTCTGCCGTGGCATCGCGAATATGTACGCAGATTTGAACAAGCCTTACAATCAGTAGACCCAAGCGTAACGGTTCCCTACTGGGATTGGACAGATCCTACAGCCATTGACGTTATCTTCCAACCCGATTTTATGGGGTCAAATGGTCAAGGCGTAACTATCAATATCCCAGGCGCGGGAGCCTTTGAAGGAGGCCCAGTTGTATCCGGTAATTTCTCAGAAGCTAGTGGATGGGTTCTCAACAAAGACTTACATATCGATCCATCTACAAACCAATCGTTGGGTACGTCCCTCTTACGTTTTCTGCAAGTACCTCCTGCTACTGATTACCCAATACCTAAAGCAGAGATAGATCGAATTCTTGCCCTCGATAATTACCAAGCTTTCCGTCCTGCTTTAGAAGGATTTATTTCTTTTGATAAAGACGGTAATGTAATTAATGGAGGCTTTGCTCATAACTATATTCATGGCTTAGTCGGTGGGGTTCGTATTGATTTAACTACGAGCCGACCCACGTTCCAGCCTATAGGAACTATGAGCAACATTCCTAGTTCTGTAAACGATCCAGTATTTTGGCTAAATCATTCTAATGTGGATCGTCTCTGGGCTGAGTGGCAGGATAATGGACATGAAGGAAGCGATTTTTATCCTTCGGAAGGTCAGCCTTATGGACACAATCTCAACGATCCAATGTGGCCTTGGGATGGAGGTATGTCCACTCCAGCGAGTAAAGGGCTAGGAAATTTACTATCCCTATTACCAGTTTTTGACTCTGATGATATTGTCACGCCCGCAGACGTTTTAGATTACCGGAAAATGGGCTACACCTATGACACTACTTCAGCTTCGGTTCCGGAACCCACTTCTACATTAGGTTTATTAGGTCTAGGTGTTTTGGGTATAAGTTCTCTTTCCAAGCACAAAAAGAAACAGAAAACCTTGGCTATTAGTAATGGCTAATAGCTAATTGCAAGCTTGTAAGTTGGGTTGAGTGATAGCGTTACCCAACGCCTCCTTTGTTTTTGTTCAATTGAAGTCATGAAACCCAACCTACGATAAAACTCAATTCTCGTTAAGTCAATGCCATTTTAATTGGGAGGAAGTCTTTCCTATTACCCATTACCAACCCTTAGTAAGTGAAATTCAATTGCGCCTACCTGCTTAATCATCAGCAAAATACTCAACAGATAGAGGAAATTAACAGTGACAACCACAAAAGACATTTATACTCTAGCTTCACCCATTACCCAGCGCCCCGATATCTTGGGTCGGTTTGGTCGCTTCGGCGGTAAGTACGTACCGGAAACTTTGATGCCTGCACTCAGTGAGCTAGAAACAGCGTTTGAGCAATATCGCAGCGATCCTAGTTTCCAAGAGGAACTGCAAAACCTGATGCGAGACTATGTAGGACGACCCAGCCCCCTGTACTTCGCAGAGCGTTTAACTGCCCGCTATGCTCGGCCTGATGGCACAGGGCCCCAAATTTACCTCAAACGCGAAGATTTAAACCATACAGGCGCTCACAAAATTAACAATGCGCTGGCTCAGGTACTATTAGCAAAGCGCATGGGCAAGCAGCGAATTATTGCTGAAACAGGCGCAGGTCAGCATGGTGTCGCCACCGCAACAGTTTGCGCGCGTTTTGGTCTGGAGTGCGTAATCTACATGGGCGTTCACGATATGGAGCGACAATCTCTCAACGTGTTTCGGATGCGGCTGATGGGGGCAGAAGTCCGTCCAGTGGAAGCAGGAACAGGAACGCTCAAGGATGCCACTTCGGAGGCGATTCGGGACTGGGTGACAAATGTGGAGACTACCCATTATATCCTCGGTTCGGTTGCTGGCCCTCATCCCTACCCAATGATGGTGCGCGATTTCCACGCGGTAATTGGCTTAGAAACTCGCGCCCAGTGTCTGGAAAAATGGGGAGGGCTACCGGATATTCTGCTTGCTTGTGTGGGTGGTGGTTCCAACGCAATCGGGCTGTTCCACGAGTTTGTGGATGAATCAACAGTGCGGATGATTGGCGTTGAAGCTGCGGGGGAAGGTGTAGACACCGAAAAGCACGCAGCGACTCTGACTCAAGGGCGAATTGGTGTTCTGCACGGTGCGATGAGCTACTTATTGCAAGATGATGATGGTCAAGTTATTGAGGCGCATTCTATTAGTGCTGGACTAGACTATCCCGGTGTGGGCCCTGAGCATAGTTATCTCAAGGAACTTGGGCGCGCCGAATATTACAGCGTGACGGATCAACAAGCTTTAGACGCATTTAAGCGAATGTCGCAGTTGGAGGGGATTATCCCAGCACTGGAAACTGCTCATGCGATCGCATACTTAGAAACTCTCTGCCCGCAACTAGCTGACAATCAACGCATTGTCATTAACTGTTCTGGGCGTGGTGACAAGGATGTACAAACAGTTGCCAAGTTTTTGCACATTGCTTAAATCCTACTGATTAGACTTCACCCTACTGCTTTTGGGTGAAGCCTAATTGCGATTTTCCGAACATTTTGTACGCAAACATATTAGCAGGGACTTAAAAGATGATCGTGATTATGAAAAGCGGCTCTCCAGAAGCGGAGATTGCTCGCCTTAGCCAAGAGTTCAGCTCTTCTTGGGGGCTGACATCACAAAAAATCGTCGGTAAACATAAGGTTGTAATAGGTCTAGTGGGTAATACCGCTACATTAGATCCATTGCAACTGCAAGAACTTAGCCCTTGGATTGAGCAGGTATTGCGAGTTGAGAAACCCTTTAAACAAGTTAGCCGTGCCTTTCATCATGGTGAGGCGAGTGAGGTAGTGGTACCCACTCCTAACGGGCCTGTTCATTTTGGAGAAAACCATCCACTGGTAGTTGTGGCAGGGCCTTGCTCAGTTGAAAATGAAGAAATGATCGTCGAGACAGCACGACGAGTTAAGGCAGCTGGCGCAAAATTCTTGCGGGGAGGTGCATACAAGCCTCGCACTTCACCTTATGCTTTTCAAGGTCATGGTGAGAGCGCTCTAGGTTTGCTGGCAGCAGCGCGGGAAGCGACAGGTTTAGGTATCATCACGGAACTCATGGATGCTGCTGATTTGGAAAAATTAGCGGAAGTAGCGGATATTATCCAGATAGGCGCTCGCAATATGCAGAATTTCTCGCTGCTCAAAAAAGTGGGGGCGCAGAATAAACCAATCTTGCTAAAGCGGGGAATGGCAGCCACGATTGAAGAATGGTTGATGGCAGCTGAGTATCTGTTAGCAGCTGGGAACCCGAATGTAATTCTCTGCGAACGAGGTATCCGCACGTTCGATCAACAATACTCTCGGAATACGCTGGATTTGTCAGTGATACCTGTGTTGCGAAGTCTGACGCACCTACCGATTATGATTGACCCCAGCCACGGGACAGGCAAAGCGGAGTATGTGCCTTCTATGGCGATGGCAGCGATCGCAGCTGGCACAGATTCTCTGATGATTGAGGTTCACCCCAATCCCGCTAAAGCTTTGTCTGATGGCCCCCAATCCCTGACTCCAGAGCGCTTCGATCGCCTAATGCAGGAATTGTCCATCATTGGTAAAGCTATGAACCGCTGGCCTCAACCTGCCCCAGTTCTTGTCTAATTTGTAAATGATTCGTGACGAGATACCCGACTTTAAGAAGTCGGGTATCTGAAGGGCTGGTATCTCATAACTCTGGATCGGATTGCTATAGTAGCGATCGCCTTGAGTAAGACAATCGCTACCACTTTAGCCTGGACACGCTACTACACTCTTTGAAGGCAAGTCTCTAGAAAAACTAACCATATATGAAACTATCGATACCCCCGACACGTTCTCAGGCTTGCGAGGTTATGGACTTTCTGTTGTCAGGATACGCTGAACACGATCAGATCGTCAGCTTCCTTCAGTCCCGACCGATTCTGGACGCACGACCCCAAGAACTACTGGGGTATCGCGATTCCCTCTGGGAGAAAAGACGAAAGGCAGACTTTGGTCGCGTCGATCTCGATATAGTTGGTACTGGAGGCGTTCGTCAGCCACGCTACAATGTTTCGACAACGGCAGCGTTTATTGTTGCTGCCCTTGGCGTTCGAGTTGCTAAACACGGCAATCGCGGTTCGGTAAAACCTAATGGATCTTTCGATCTACTGGAAATATTAGGCATTTCCCTATCTGCGCTCACACTACGCGCCGTTGAGAGTCTTCAGAATACCGGATTAACATTTCTTTTTGCTCGTGATTGGCATCCTGCTTTTAGCGCGATCGCTGCTGCACGATCTGAGGTAGGAAAACCTACTGTCTTTAATCTATTAGGGCCATTACTCAATCCCAGTAAACCAGTTCACCAAATGGTAGGCTGTGGCAATCCATCAGTAGCTCTCGTTATTGCGGAAGCTTTATCTGAACTCGGAGTGAAAGCGTTAGTTGTGACTGGTTCGGATGGACTTGATGAGATTACTTTAGCTGGTAGTTCCCAAATAATCGAGGTACAAGATAACATTACTACAAAAGAAATCGTACCTGAAGATTTCGGGATGACGACTGTGCAAGTATCAGATATTGCCGGAGGTGATGCTACAGCTAATGCCGCTGAATTCTTAGCTATAATCAGCGGGCAGGGGCGGAAACATATTGTCGATTTGGTAACTTTAAATGCAGCATTTGCATTGTCTCTAGTCGAGCCAAATTCCACTGTGGAAAAGGCTATTATTACAGTTCAGCGTGCATTAGCAGATGGAACTATAGAAGCATTTTTTAAACACTTCCGCAAGTTTCTGATGACCGAACAGAAGAGTACGCTTAACGAGTGCATACCTATGCAAGATGGGCGTTAATCAGGTAAGTGAAGGTCAGATCCCCGACTTCTGTAAAGAAGTCGGGGATCTGAACCCCTGGCATCTCAAAACTTAAATAGGATTGCTATAGTTGCTAGCTAATAGAGGAAACGATTTCTGCGCGATCGCATTCCGACTACTTTCGTTTTGCAGACGATGACGACCGGGTTTTTGGTACTGTTTTTCGGGAGTTTACAGTCTTTTCTCCAATTTCCCCATACACTTTTGACCACCAGTTACCCTCTTTAGTCCACCAAAAAGCGACTTCTTTACAGCTACCTTTCCTATTATCAGCATTAGAACACCTCAGCATTGTTTTAGCTTCTCCGGTTTTCTTGTCGGAATAACCAAACTTTTCCAAAAAAGAAGTACAAACCGGGCAAGAATAACTTGTCAAGTTTTCTGAATCAGAGCTTTTTGCCGAACGTTCTGAGTAAGGTAATTCGTACTTTTTAGTGCCTTCATTCATAAACATCACTGCACCACATCCACCAGCACGTTCATCACATTTTAGGAAGTGACCTGCTTTCACTTTCTCAGATTTGGAAGTAACTTTGGTCAAAAATCTACTGCACTTGGGACAAACGATTTCCGTGACTTGAGGAAAATCGCTTTTTGGTAAAGAGCGAGATTTTTGTGGAGCGCGTTTTGTGCTGCTGGAAGAACGAGAAACGGGGGAATTATTATTTTCAACTTGAGCTGGATAAAAATTCTTGCTGGAGATTTGCTTAATAGCTCCCGTTGCAGCAGGTGTTACGAACTGCTTTGCTTTAGATATTGCTGGTGCAAAATAGTCCTGGTTCCAGTTAATTACGTACTTTTCCCAGTCAAGTTTGCCGGATGCGATCGCATCCAATTCTCGCTCCATTTTGGCGGTAAAATCTGACTTAATTAAATCCGGTAACGCCCGTCCCATAAACTCATCAACTTCCAGTCCCAAAGGTGTAGGTACCAAATTTCCCTTTTGGACAATTACATATTCCCGCTCTTTCAGAGTTGCTACAGTCGGAGCATAGGTGGAAGGTCTGCCAATTCCCAACTTTTCCATTAATGAAATTAATTTTGCTTCTGAATATCTCGGTGGCGGTTGAGTTTCTTTTTTATCAGCCCCAGCCTTTTTCAAGGTTAATGACTGACCTTGTTTGAGGGTAGGTAATACCACGTCTCCTGCAATATCTTTCCAGTAACGCAGATATCCTTCACTCTGCAAAACTTGTCCTGATGCAACCCAGGTGATATTTCCTGACTGAGTAAGTATGCGGGTTTTTAAAAGTTTAGCCGCTTGACACAAAGCAGCTAAGGCACGCCGCCAAATTAAGTCGTATAATGCCGCTTCTTCGGCTCCCACTTGATTTTTAATTACTTCTGGCGTGCGGGTAATCTCTGTTGGTCGGATTGCTTCGTGAGCCTCTTGAGAGCTACTAGAACTCTTATGTTTTACACTCTTGTCTGAAAGGTTTTCTGCGTCGTTTTCGGCTAAATACTTCCGCACTGAAGCACAAAATTCTGCTGATAAAGCTGTGCTATCTGTACGCATATAGGTAATAAACCCGCCTTCGTATAATTTCTGTGCCAGGTGCATTGTTTTCTGCGGGTTTAACTTTAGCCGCGTTGATGCTGCTTGCTGTAGGGAGCTAGTTGTAAATGCTGCGGGTGGGTTTTTAACTGCTTGCTTACTAATTACACTCAGTACGCTATGAGGATGAGTTTTAGCTGCTTGCACTAGAGTATCGGCTTGAGATTGCGATCGCACTCTCGCTCCCGTTTCTTTTTCATTGCTTGGTAATTCCGAATCATCTGTTGTATCTAACCGCTCTGATTCTTGCGTGTCTTGAGTATTAACTTGTCCGGCGTAAAAAGCTCGAAATCCTTCGGCGTAATCTACCCATACGCTCCAATAGTCTTCTGGAACGAAGGCTTTTATCGCTCTTTCGCGATCGCAAACCAGGTGTAATGCAGCACTTTGAACTCGACCTACTGATTTGGCTCCATTGTTGAGCGACCAAATCAGCTTTGAGCCGCGAAATCCTACCAGTTTGTCTAATACTGCTCTCCCCAAGGCTGCATTGATCAGATTTTGGTCAAGGGAACTGGGGGATTTAATTGCTTTTTTGATGGCTGTTTCGGTTATTTCGCTGGTTCTAACCCGCTTGGGGTTTTTGACTTTTAATTCTCGCGCTAGGTGGTAAGCTATACATTCGCCTTCTCTATCTGGGTCTGTTGCAAATATTACTTCTGTTGCTGCTGAAGAAGCTTTTTTTAGTTCCCCTAACACTTTTTTAGCGCGATCGCTGCGAGGAACGAATCGGCAAATTACCCGGTTGTCGGTCATGTCAAACCCTAGTGCATCTTCACCATCTTTGGCTAATTCGACGACATGACCTATACTTGCCATGACTTTAAAGCCACTACCAAGATATTTTTGCCATTTTTCTTTTTTACCCGGCGATTCGATTAAAACAAGCTTCATTGTCGCTCCAAGTTCTTTTCTGCTAAAGAAAGCTATATGCGGCTTAAAAAGAGATTTAAGAAAAGCAATTGTTTGTTAAATAAGCATTATTCAGCTTATTTTCCCAGATTTCACCAGGCAAGTTGGGTCTGCGGCGATTTGTTTTGAGCTGTGCGATCGCCTTACCTTTAATTCAATCATCAGTCGCTTCTCTTGTTAGGAGAGGATTTGCCAGAGGTGGGGAGTTGGGGGATATGTTGCGATTTGTTATTTATGAACGAAACGGCATTCAAATAAATCTATAATAATCTTTATAAAAGAAAATATTTCGTATAAATATCCGATAATCCGCCTCAAGATGGATGGCATAAAATTAATAATATATAGGAATAAACTATTTTAATCAAAAATGGAAGAAGCAAAACCACCATTTATATCTTCAAGCTACGCAAATCACTCTTAGAGCCAGCGACTAGGGAGTACCCATAGGCGATCGCTTCTACTTAGTGGTTGAATCTGTAGGTCTGTAGGAATTGTGTAATTTCTATGAGGACTTCAACAGAAGCGTTAGTCCATTGAAACAAAAGGGAACACTTTAATAAGACTTATCGAGTAGCTAATAGCTTAATATTTCTCATGCTTTTTCACTGCGTCACAGAAATCAGCGATGACTTAGCAAGCGATCGCTCTAAAGGTGGTTGCTCCCTTTGCTCTTGTCAAAGTAGGAATAATAAAATGAACAATATACTACCAAAAAATGAAGCGGCGAGGCTGGAAGCGATTCGCCAATATCAGATTCTCGACACCGATCCGGACGCAGCTTTTGACGATCTTACTCAAATAACCGCGCAGATTTGTGGAACCCCAATAGCGTTGATAAATCTTTTCGATGAGAACCGTCAGTGGTTCAAGTCGAAGGTGGGTTTAGATATCTCCCAAGTGCTGCGAGATATCGATTTATCTCCCGCTTGTATCAACAAGAGCGACGTTCTGATTATTCCTGATACTTTGGCTGATGAACAGTTTGCCACACACCCCGTGGTGAATTCCTCTCCCCATATCCGGTTTTACGCTGGTGCACCTTTAATTACACCAGAGGGGCAGACGAGCGGGGTACTATGTGTCGTTGACACTGTACCAAGGCAGCTGAGTTCGCAACAAGTAGAGGCACTTAAAGCGCTAAGCCGTCAGGTAGTTAGCCAACTAGAATTAAGGCGTAATTTAGCTGAAGAAAAACGCCATATCGCCCGCGCCAAGGCGCTTGAGGCGAAGCTAAGCACTAGAGAAAAAGATCTTTTTGACTTCTTAGAAAATGGAGTCGTTGGGTTGCATTGGGTGGGAGCAAATGGAGAAATTCTCTGGGTAAACCAGGCGGAATTGGATCTTCTTGGCTACTCTTGGGAAGAGTATGTTGGTCAGAATATCGCCAAGTTCTATGCAGACAAAGAGGTAATAGAAGATATTCTCCAACGGTTAAAAGCAAAAGAAACACTGCATGACTATGAGGCGCGTCTGCTGTGCAAAGATGGCTCGATTAAGCATGTACTAATTGATTCAAACGTGTTGTGGGAAAATGATAAATTTATCCACACAAGGTGCTTTACTCGCGACATCACCGAACGCAAAGTTACTGAGGAAGCGCTTAAGGCAGCTGCTGACGAAAATCTGCGACTGGCGCGTGCTGTGGCTTTTGTCTCAGATGGAATTGTGATTACAGATCCGAACCAACCGGACAACCCAATTATTTACGCTAATCCTGCTTTTACGCGGATGACTGGGTATCAGCCAGAAGAGACGTTAGGGCGTAACTGTCGGTTTTTGCAAGGAGATGGGACAGATAAAGAAGCGATCGCGCTGATTAGAAACGCCATCGCTCAACGCCGAGAAGTTAAAACCACCATCCTCAACTATCGCAAAGATGGTAAGCCATTCTGGAATGAAGTAAAAATCTCTCCCGTATTCTCAGACAAAGGTGATTTACTTTACTTTGTCGGTATTCAGACAGATATTACCGATCGCATTGCTGCTGAACAAGAACGCATCCAACTTTTAAACAGACAACAAGAGGCACGCGCCGAAGCTGAAGCCGAACGCAACCGCACGAAAAACATTCTTGAAAGTATCACTGGTGCCTTCTATACCTTAGACAAAGAATGGCGATTTACTTATTTTAATCGTCAAGCCGAACAAATTTTACATAAAGCAGCAGCCGAAGTCCTCGGTTGCAATATATGGGATAAATTTCCCGAATCTGTTGGCTCAGTTTTCTTCCATCAATATCACAAAGTAATAGCGGAACAAGTAGCTGTTGAATTTGAGGAATTTTACCCATTGTTAAATACCTGGGTTGAAGTCCATGCCTATCCCTCTAAAGAAGGTTTATCGGTTTATTTTAATGACATCACCCAGAGGAAGCGGGTTGAAAAAGCACTCAAAGAAAGTGAAGAACGTTGGCAATTAGCTTTGCGCGGCAATAATGATGGCATTTGGGACTGGAATGTAAAAACTAATGAAGTTTTCCTCTCAGCACGATGGAAGGAAATGCTGGGTTATGAAGAAAGTGAAATTGCCAACCATTTAGATGAATGGAGGGAAAGAGTCCATCCAGATGATATTGCATTTATGACACAATTAATAGAAGATCACTTTGCTAAAAAAACACCGTTTTATATCAGCGAACATCGATTACTGTGCAAAGATGGAACCTACAAATGGGTTCTAGATCGGGGACAAGCTCTTTGGGATGAAGAGGGAAATCCTGCGCGAATGGCCGGCTCCCATACAGACATTACCGAACGCAAGCAGTCAGAACAGAAAATCCGCCAACAAGCTGCTTTACTCGATGTAGTAACAGACGCGATTCTAGTTCAAGATTTGGACAATAAAATCTTGTTCTGGAACAAAGGCGCTGAGGCAGTGTATGGCTGGAAGGCAGAAGAAGCGATCGGAAAAAATGCCGATTATCTATTTTACAAATATCCTTCAAATCAGCTCCTAGAAGCCCAAAATATTGCGCTAGAGAAGGGTGAGTGGCAAGGAGAATTGCATAAAGTTACCAAAAACGGTAAGGAAGTTATTGTCGCTAGCCGCTGGACACTTGTCCGCGATGAAGAAGAGAAAACAAAATCAATCCTCACTGTTGACACTGACATTACTCAAAAGAAAAAACTTGAAAACCAGTTTCTTCGCGCTCAGCGAATGGAGAGTATCGGTACTCTTGCCGGCGGTATTGCTCATGATTTGAACAACGTACTAACGCCAATTCTGGCATCAATTCAAATCTTAGAAATGGTGCTTCCCGATGAGCGTAGTCAGCGGATATTGACGCTACTAGAAACAAATGCTAAGCGTGGTGCTGAGCTAATTAAGCAAGTTCTGTCTTTTGCGCGAGGAGTTGAAGGTGAGCGGATGATGTTGCAAGTAGGGCATCTGATTTATGAAATAGAGAAAATTGCCAAGCAAACCTTTCCTAAATCAATCGAAATTTCCACTGATGTATCGATGATAGACCTGTGGCCTGTTTCTGGAGATGCCACACAACTACATCAAGTTTTAATGAATCTCTGTGTTAATGCTCGCGATGCGATGCCAAATGGCGGTAGTTTGAGTATTACTGCTGAAAATCTATTCATTGATGAAAACTATGCTCGGATGAATATAGATGCCCAAGTTGGTGCTTATATTGTGATAACTGTCGTGGATAGTGGTATGGGCATTCCTGGTGAAATATTAGATAGAATCTTTGAACCATTTTTCACAACCAAGGAACTTGGAAAAGGCACTGGTCTGGGTCTTTCAACAGTTGTTGGTATCATTAAGGGGCATGGCGGCTTTATTAATGTGTATAGCGAAGTAGGAAAAGGAACGCAATTTAAGGTGTATTTACCAGCAATAGAGACAACTGAAACAGATCAAGAAAACGAAGAGCGTCACGAACTACCTACAGGAAACGGAGAATTGATTCTAGTTGTTGATGATGAAGAGTCAATTTGTGAAGTGACAAAAACATCCCTAGAGAGTTACGGCTATCGGGTGTTAACTGCAAGTGATGGTATTGAAGCGATCGCGATGTACGCACAACACCGATTGGAAATTAGCGCTGTGTTGATTGACATGATGATGCCATCTATGGATGGCCCGACAACCATCCGCGCCTTGCAAAAAATTAACCCGCTTCTCAAGATTATTGCTGTCAGCGGGCTGGTGTCAAATCATAAACTGGCTGCAAGCATAGGTAGCAACATAAAAACATTTTTGTCTAAACCCTTCACAGCAGAAGAGTTATTAAAAGCCTTGCACGAAATTCTCAATTAGCCGCAAGAGCAGCGGTAGCGATCGGGCTCTTTCCCCTTCCTAGCAGCAGCTGCGGCACCGCAGCTGCTGTAGCAGGTTATGGTAAAATTTCTTAATGATTTTGCCTAATATATTTATAATTAGCTATCGTAATTATACAATAATGCCAACCACCATAACCCACCTTAGCTTTGGAAAACCTCTCTTAATATACCCGTCGTCACCTATCCTGGGAAATTTATGCGAGGTCTTCACTCTTATAGCTTCCTCAGAATGTTAAGAGTGACAGAGACAATTGCTCAAACTGAAGCAGAATATATTGATATTGCGGTAAAGTTGGGTTTAGACCCAGTTTGGCGGCGCGATGTTGCAGAAACAATCAAGGCTCGCCATGACTATCTTTATGACGACAAAACTTGTGTAGCAGGTCTTGAAGATTTTTATAAACAGGTTGTTCAAAAAGGACTTTCGCAGACGTAGAGACACCCATGATAACCCAAGATAAACAACAGAAAAGCTGGAAACAAATTATCAAACAATTTGAAGTAGCCGTCGGCAAAAACGGTGTTATTCAACGCCGCGAAGAGTTGATTACCTACGAGTGCGATGGTTTAGCCAGCTATAAACAAAAACCCGCCCTCGTCGTGCTACCGCGAACTACAGAAGAAGTGGCGGCGGTGGTGAAAATATGCGATCGCTTTTCTCTGCCTTGGGTAGCACGCGGCGCAGGAACCGGACTTTCCGGTGGAGCATTACCTGTAGAGGATTGCGTGCTAATTGTAACCGCCCTTATGCGGAAAATACTAAACATCGATTTGGACAATCAGCGAGTCGTCGTGCAGCCAGGAGTCATCAACAACTGGGTGACACAAGCCGTCAGCGGTGCCGGATTTTACTATGCTCCTGACCCCTCCAGCCAAATTATCTGCTCCATTGGCGGTAACGTGGCGGAAAACTCCGGGGGTGTCCATTGCCTCAAGTACGGCGTTACCACCAACCACGTCTTGGGCTTAAAACTGGTGCTACCCGATGGCTCCATTGTAGATGTAGGGGGACAAATTCCGGAAATGCCTGGTTATGACATTACCGGGTTATTTGTTGGTTCTGAGGGAACGCTAGGAATTGCCACAGAAATTACTCTAAGAATTCTAAAAACACCCGAATCAATTTGCGTACTCTTAGCAGATTTCACCAGTGTTGAAGACGCTGGTGCAGCAGTGTCTGATATTATCAGCGCTGGAATTATTCCTGGTGGTATGGAAATCATGGATAACCTCAGCATCAACGCTGTAGAAGACGTTGTAGCAACAGGTTGTTATCCTAGAGATGCAGCAGCAATACTGTTAGTAGAAATAGACGGGTTAGAAGTAGAAGTTGCAGCCAATAAACACCGCATTGCTGAAATTTGTACCAAAAATGGGGCGCGTAACATTACCACAGCTAACGAGCCAGAAAAACGCCTAAAATTATGGAAAGGACGTAAAGCAGCCTTCGCAGCAGCAGGCAAGCTCAGCCCGGATTATTACGTGCAAGATGGCGTAATACCCCGCACTCAGATGCGATTTGTGTTGCAAGAAATTGAAGCATTGAGTCAAAAATACGGCTATCGTATCGCTAATGTGTTTCATGCTGGGGACGGAAATCTTCATCCGCTGATTCTTTACGATAATTCCCTGCCAGGAGCGTTAGAAAAAGTGGAAGAATTAGGCGGAGAAATTCTCAAACTTTGCGTACAAGTGGGGGGTAGCCTTTCTGGAGAACACGGCATCGGTGCCGATAAAAAGTGCTATATGCCGCAAATGTTTACCGAAACAGATTTAGAAACGATGCAATTTGTGCGTGAAGTTTTTAATCCTAAAGGTTTAGCAAATCCAGGTAAAATATTCCCCACGCCGCGTACTTGTGGCGAAGCTGCATACGCTCACTCTCAAAAGCAGTTTGAGTCAGTTGAACTATTTTAATTCATTGGCAAAGAGCAAATGATTAGCTAAAGAATTTGGGGAAATATGCGATCACGCTACGATCTAGATCCATCTAGATGCTTTATGCAATCTAGATGGGAGTCTTTACTACAACCGTTTCAGGTTAAACAAGAGGTTGGTCAGAAAGTTTTGCTTGATTTATTCCAGGCTTACTCTAGTGCTGGTACATATTATCATACTCTGGAGCATATAGAACAAGTTTTAGCAACAATTAACAATCTGCGATCGCTATCCCAAAACTATGCAGCTATTGAATTTGCAGTTTGGTTTCACGATGCAATTTATAACCCTAAAGCTAACGATAATGAAGAAAAAAGTGCAGAATATGCAGTAACCATTTTAAACGCACTAAATATTCCCTCATCAACCATAGAGGCGGTATATTCCTTGATCATAAAAACAAAATATCACCAAGATATAGATAGTATTGACAGCAAAATTTTTCTGGATGCGGATCTATCTATATTAGGAGCATCGCCTTCTAAGTACAAAATATATGCTCAATTAATTAGAAAAGAATATTTATGGCTCTCGCCTGAAAAATATCGAACGGGTAGGAAACAAGTATTGCAGAGCTTTTTAGAGCGAGAAAGAATATATTTTACTGAAAAAATGTTTCTCGCTTTAGAACAAAAAGCTAGGCAAAATATTAAAGAAGAAATAGGATTGTTATGAAAATGTTATGGAAAGCGGTAAGAGCGATCGCTTAATCCGGGGAAGTTATCCTATCAAGGATGCTTCTGCTATTCAGAAAAATAAATGTGTGGAAAATTTCCTGAATAATGAAAGACAATTACCAGAATCCTATTCCTCATGTTCTAAAAGCCAATAGCTTTTTATAGCGTTGACACAATATCATTTGCGTCCATCAATACCGAGTTTTGTAATGGCAGAGTGACGGTAAAAGTCGTGCCTACCCCAATTTCACTGGTAACGGCAATATTGCCTCCTTGTAAATCTACGCACCTTTTGACAATCGCTAATCCTAGCCCAGTACCGGGAATATTTCTGACATTACTAGCTCGTTGGAATGATTCAAAAAGTTGCTGTTGATCTTCTGGCGAAATGCCAATACCTTCGTCTTGAATTTGGAAAATAGCCTGTTCATTCTGACACAGCAACTTAAAACGAACAGTGCTGCCTTCAGGGGAATACTTAATCGCATTTGTAAGCAAATTAGTCAGGATGTGCCGCAGCAGGTTTTCGTCTAGGCAAACGCTTATACATTGACTTTGATTGACACAGGCTTCATTAGTGTGTTTTTCAAAGGTGATTATGTGTTTGCAACTTGTACTTAATTTGATTTCTTCTATTAAATTGCGGGTAAATTTTTCCAGATCGAGAGGTACTGGTTTGACTTCTAATCTTCTTTGATCGGAGCGACCGATTATCAAAACATTATCTAATAGCGCGGTCATAGTTTTGACATTCTTTTTGATTCGCTCAAAAAATTCGCGTTTCTTATCTACAGACCATTTGTCGCTATAATTTTCTAGGATTTGAGTTGCAGCTAGAATGGTGTTTAGTGGATTGCGAATCTCGTGGGATACCATTGCTACGAAACGGGATTTAAGTTCATTCAGCTCTCGTTCTTTTTCCAAAGTTTCGAGCATATCTTCTTCAGCGTGTTTGCGAATAGTTATGTCTCTTGAATTGACAACAATCCCCCTTAAAGTGGTTTCAGTATTTGAAAAGGTACTTTTAGATTCCAGGTAATGCCAACTTCCATCTTGGTGACGAAAACGATATTCGGAGATTTGCGTTTCGCCGGGACTAGTTAAACTTGCCTTAAAAGTAGCGATCGCTTCTGTTAAATCATCAGGATGAATATAATCAAAAACATTTGTTCCTTCCAGCTCTTCTCTAGACAAACCTAAAACCATTTGACTTGAAGGACTGGCATAAGTGATGGTTCCATCCGCCTCTAAAACTTTAATTACATCTGAAGAATTTTGCACCAACGCCCGGAATTTGGCTTCACTTTGAGCCAATGCTGCCTCTACTTGCTGACGGTGGACAATTTCGCTTTGCAGTTCCTGATTCGCGGCTTTGAGATTCAGTGAATACTGACGACTTCGCAACAAAATTTCTACCCGCGCCTGCAATTCCACCTTTTCAATAGGTTTAGTAATCAAATCATCAATGGTTTGCCACAAATGTCGCGTTACCATCCTCACATCAGCACCTGAAGTAATTAGGAGAAATGGGAGAAAGACAGGCTGCTGAAGCTCTCGTATTCGTTGCACCGATTCCCAGAATTGATCAAGCGATCGCCCACATACAATACATAAATCGAAAGATGGCGCTAGTAGAAAATCCGGCTCTTGCTTTGCGACTTCTAAATCTGGTGAAATTACCTCGTAGCGCATCACCAGCCACTCCGACAGCAGGCGGCGGTTCTGTTTGTTTTCTACAAGCAGCAAAATCCGATCCATGATCATTCTCCCAACAGACTTTTAATAAATATAAAAAATTCTTTGATTGCGAGTGGTTTTACCTAGCATACTCCCCCCGCTGTGGGCAATGCACTGTTGCCCAATAACAGCGCTTTGCTTAGGCGAGATTATCAAAGGATATTTGCCGATTCCACTGGTAGCGCCAATAGTCTGCTATCCTTCCTTAACCAAAAGTTGAGCCAACAGTTCTGTGTTGCGATGGTTGCGTTCGTTACATCAACAGTTTTTCCTCATTCAATTTCCTGCTTACCGATAAACTCCGGCGCACCGCTCAAGATTCCGCGCAGATTTGTCAGTGGCTTACCCACCTTGATGCCATAACGAGTAATCTCGATTTCGCGCATCGTCTTTTCAAAGTCAGACATCCGTTTCTTCAGCACCCCGATTGCCTTACGCAGCTCACCTTGAACCTCTATGTAGCGGAGGAAAATGATATTGTCTGCCATGTAGCTGATGCCAACATCCGTCGCCCGGAAGTCTCCGGTAATTGTTTCCAGTTCGTTGACTAAAATCACCGTTACGCCCATATTTTGTAAATACTTGCACAGAGCGTGCAGGTGGCTAATCAAATCTTCTCCCCGCAGGGAAAGCCGATAGCCAGCAACACTGTCAATCATTACAATCCGAGCTTTTTTCTGCTCTACCTCCTGACGCACCATGTTGGCGAACTCGTCAGGGCTGAAGTACAGGGGTTCCACAGGAATGACTGAAAGGGTACCGCGATCGCTCATGGCATTAACCGGAATATTGATCGATTCACAGCGATGCAGCAAAATTTCCTCTGGTTCCTCGAAGCAGTAGACGACAGAACGTTCACCTCTTCCCGCCGCTTCTTTCATGAACTGTAAACCAATGGTGGTTTTGCCGACACCAGTGGAGCCAGTAAAAATGGTGACAGTACCCCGCTCTATCCCGCCGTGCAGCAGTTCGTCCAGTTCCGGTACGCCGGAGGGAATGCTTTGAACGGCAAATTCCCGTTTGTAAACTTCCGGCTGTAGACGGGGGGAGACCCCCATCCCTTTATTGGTTAGCCGCATCGAGTGCAAACCACTGTGGAAGTTAGAACCGCGAAACTTGGTGATGTTAAGGGTACGTCCCTCGGCATCGTGGTTGAGGTTAATTACCCCATCGCTCATAAATTGTAAGTCGTCGTCGGGTGCTGTCTCGCTGCCTTCGGAGGTGAAAATTACCGTTGCACCTTGTTCTAAAAGAAAGCGGATAAATGAAAGCACTTGCTTGCGGAACTGGAAGGCATCGGCTGACAAGTAGCGGAACTGGGTGATCGCATCCAGAACCACTCGCTTTGGTTTGAGGGTTTCTACAGATTCAATAATTTTTTGCGTGGTTGGTTCTCGTTCTACTTCAGCTGGCGAGAAGATGTCGTAGGTCTGAATTTCTGTGAAGAATTCAGAAGTGGGGCTGAGGTCGAGGAAGGTCATCCCTTCCATGTCAAAGCCAAGGCGATCGCCATTAGTGCCGATTTGCTCGGCGGATTCGCCCAGTGTGATGTAAAGAGTTTTTTCGCCATTGACTATGCCCGCCGCCAGAAAGTGCAGTCCGAGCGTGGTCTTGCCGCTTCCGGGGCCGCCTCGCACTAGATAGGAGCAAGCTGGGACAAGACCGCCATGCAGAACCTCGTCTAAACCTGAAATGCCTGTGGATAGCCGATCTTGCAGCATTGATCTGTTTCTCTGGGGTTAGAATACTAATTTATTATTAGAAGCGATCACGCCGTTTTTGTATATAAAATTCACACTAGGCTGCAAGTAGAACAATCACTCTGTCTTGATTTGTTAGTATGCGCCCTTAAACGTGCGCGATCGCTGCATGATTGCCTTTTTCATAATGGCAGCGTCACGATAAACGTGCTACCTACTCCGACTTCACTGTGAAAAGTAACTTTCCCCCCATGTAAGTCTACACACTGTTTGACAATTGACAATCCTAATCCTGTACCAGAGATATTCCTGACATTGCTACCCCGATGGAAGGAATCGAATAATTGTGCTTTGTCAGCTTCCGGAATACCAATGCCTTCATCTTTAATCCGGAAAATTGCTTCTGTTTGTCCGCAGATTAAGTCAAAATAAACCTTGCCGCCTTGGGGTGAATACTTCATGGCGTTCGAGACCAAATTGTTCAGAATGTACCGCAGCAGTTTTTCATCTAAACAGGTGGTAGTACAGTCGTCTTCACAGAGGAAATCGTTAGCAAACAGTGTCTGAAAGACAATCGCATACTTATGAACAGCAGTGAGTTCCATTTCTTCCACCAGCTCCCGACAAAATTGTTCTAGATCCATTGGCGCTGGGTTAAACTCTAGTTTCCCGGCTTCTGCTTTGCCGATCAGCAGCACGCCATCCAATAACTGAGTCATCTGATTGGTGGCTACTTCAATTCGATTAATATACATGCGTTTTTTCTCCTCAGTTGCAACTTGGCTGAACCTTTCGAGCAATTTGGCAGACATGAGGATGGTGGTTAGCGGGGTACGGAACTCATGGGATGCTGTGGTGATAAAGCGAGATTTCAGGTCGCCGAGTTGTCTTTCTTTTAAGAGTGCATAACGAATTTCTTGTTCAGCGGTTTTGCGCTGAGTGATATCTTTGGCAATACCCACAATACGGTAAATTTCTCCAGCTTGGTTGCGAATCGGAAAACCACGATCCCAGATCCAGCGGATTGAGCCATCAGAACGCACCAGCCGATACTCGATGTTGTATTCTGTGTGAGAGTGTATTGCCGAAGATGCGATCGCATTTTCCCTGTCTTCCGGATGAATTTTGTCTAACCAAGATTTAGGGTTCGCATACAAACTCTCGCAGCTACGTTCCCATATCTCCTCGTAGGCGGGACTAACATAGATAGTTTCGCTCATATCGGGGTTGCTCATCCAAAAGACTTCTTGGATATTTTCCGCCATCTGACGGAACCGTTCGTCGCTTTCCCGCAAAGCTTCTTCCGTGCGTTTATGTTCTGCGATCGCGATCGCTAATTGTTGGTTCGTGTGCAACAACTCTCCTGTGCGCTCAGTGACTCGTTTTTCGAGGGTTTCGTTGGCGATACAGATTTCGCGAAATTTCTCCTTGAGCGCGATCGCCATCAACTTGAAATTTCGCGAAAGCAAGTCTATCTCTATCACTGAACTAAACGACCAATTAATTTTTTCTTGTTCTAATAATTTATCCGGTAAATTGCTAGTAACATAAGCTAAATTAAGGAGCGGACTGACTAATCGCCGGCTGATTTTAACTGCCAATAGCAGTGTTAAACCGGAAATTAGTATCATGATAGCAAGGTCTTTAATATAAAAATTTTGCAGATAACTGACATGTGGTGCGGCGGGTAACTCCACAACTAAAGTCCAGGGTATCTTGCCGCTAATTATAGTTCCCTGCACGTAGAAAGATTTATACCAGCGCGTCAAAAGAGGCATATTACCCTTAACTGGTAGCCACTGATAAATAGTATCAGTTTTTAACTGGAGCTCCCCCCTTTTGCTGAGCTCAAAAACTTGCATTGGCAACCGATCTGACTTAGTGCTGGCAACGATATTCCCTTGCTTATCAAGCAGCGTAATTTGAATATCTTTATGAGCAGCATGCAATTGAAGTAGTTGGCTGATGTGGCTCAAATTTAGAGAACCATAAGTGAAGCCTTCAGCTACATCGCCTATCACCACTGGTACGCTCAACTCAAGATGGGGAATCAGCAAAATCGGATTGATATGTACATTAATCTTTGAGGGTTGCAAAGTAGCCTTCGTTTTTTGCAAAAGTGATTGATTAAGGACACCTACACCTATCTTTGAATTTTGAGATTGATTAGCTGTTGGGTAAGAGGCAATGATAGTTTTAGAGCTATTAACCACATACAAATTATCGAAAGCCGGAAACATCCGCTTCATAAGTATTGTGCTTTGCTGTAGCATATCTGATGGTTCCATATCAGACTCAACAGCAATCTTTCCTAGTTCACTAAGCCCATTCAGATATTGGTCTTGCCAATGTTGAATATCAGAAGCTATGTGTGCCGAAGTGGATTGGAGTTCGACTTGAATATTATTATCAATATCGCTGTAGACGCGCTGTCCGTCCAAGACCATGAGCATCAGCGCTGGGAAAAATACAAATGCAACTAACAAGTTAAATAAAGTTTGTTGGAGAGATATTTTATTGTTGACAGTTGGACGACCTACCCATTTATGAATTGGTAAATAAGCGATGATCAAACTGGCAACTAAGGCGTTAAAAACACCATTAACATAACTTTTAAGCACAATTAACAGTGTTTGAGTGGCATTTACGTGCATGATACCGAAATTAGTCAGCCACAAATAGGGCATACCAATCAGCAGCCAATAAATACCATCCAGCAGCACTATATTGTATTGCTTGCGGTGCCACAGCCAACCCACAAACATAGCTTCAAGAATCAAACTAATTGCAGCGTAGGGATTATGCCAGAGTAAAATTGTGTAACTGCTAGAAATAATGGCTGCCAGCGTTCCCCATATGGTGCCAAAAAAGCGCACCGCGAGCAAAACGGCAATGCTACCGAACACACAATCTACCCCAAAAAAGAGCGGAAGGCTGAAATAATTGCCTGCATATGCTGCTGCAATCAAAATAAAAAAAGCAATAATCGCTCTTTGCTTATGGTGAGATAGGGACATAAGTAATTAAAGTTTGTGAAGCTTTATGGAAGTTTAAATATATTTTTAAAACTGCCGACGTACTTTTGTTAGGTTAGGCTATGGCAGGGGCTTGCAACATTAGTAAATACACTGAGGATGAAATGAAATAGCGCTACGCACCTACGCTGATAGCGATCGCTTCGCCTCGGACTCCGTCCTACGCTTCCTCAAAAAGCCCTTAAGAGTCAAGCCAGAAGGCACCTGTTGTGTTAGAACACCCGCATTATATGAAGGTGGATGAAGCACCGACCCGCCTGGGTAGACTATTTCGTTTTATACTTGCAGCATTTGATTTCCCCAAACTCGCTACAGGCTAGGATTTCGCAATCAAAAATCCAAAATCAAAAATGGTAATACCCCTAAATCCATTACAGTAAAAAAGATAAGTAAAAACCGATCCTTAAGCTTATAGGGAAACTTGGAATGCACCTGAGTGAAATAACCCATCCTAACCAGTTGCACGGTCTATCAATTCGTCAACTCCAGCAAATTGCGCGTCAAATCCGGGAAAAGCATCTCCAAACTGTAGCCACCAGCGGTGGACATTTGGGGCCAGGATTGGGTGTCGTGGAACTTACATTAGGGCTGTATCAAACTCTCGACTTAGACCGAGATAAAGTAGTCTGGGATGTCGGACACCAAGCCTATCCGCACAAAATAATTACCGGGCGGTACGACAACTTCCACACCCTGCGGCAAAAAGACGGTATTGCTGGTTATCTCAAGCGATGTGAAAGTAAATTCGATCACTTCGGTGCAGGTCACGCTTCGACCAGTATCTCAGCTGCCTTGGGCATGGCTGTAGCGCGAGACCTGAAAGGCGATAACTTCAAAGTGGTTGCCGTGATTGGCGATGGCGCACTTACTGGCGGTATGGCATTAGAAGCGATTAACCATGCCGGACATTTGCCGAAAACTAATTTGCTGGTAGTGCTGAATGATAACGAGATGTCAATTTCGCCCAATGTGGGCGCAATTCCCCGCTATCTCAACAAAATGCGCCTCAGCCCGCCGATGCAATTCCTCACAGACAACTTAGAGGAACAATTCAAACATATTCCCTTTGTCGGCGAATCCCTCTCCCCAGAACTGGAAAGGGTGAAAGAAGGAATGAAGCGGCTGGCAGTTCCCAAAGTAGGGGCGGTGTTTGAAGAACTCGGCTTTACCTACATGGGGCCAGTGGATGGTCATAACCTGGAGGAACTGATTGCCACCTTCAAGCAGGCACACAAAATGCCAGGGCCAGTGCTGGTTCATGTGGCAACCGTGAAAGGTAAAGGGTACGAAATAGCCGAGAAAGACCAAGTAGGCTACCACGCCCAAAGCCCTTTTAACCTTGCCACTGGCAAAGCCATCCCTTCCAGCAAACCAAAACCTCCCGCCTACTCCAAAGTTTTTACCCACACGCTGGTGAAACTTGCTGAGAACAACCCGAAAATTGTTGGCATTACAGCGGCAATGGCAACAGGAACAGGTTTAGACAAACTCGCCAGCAAACTGCCCCAGCAATACATCGATGTTGGCATTGCGGAACAACACGCCGTCACCTTAGCGGCAGGAATGGCTTGCGAAGGGATGCGCCCTGTTGCTGCGATTTACTCAACCTTCCTGCAACGCGGCTACGACCAGATTGTTCACGATGTCTGCATTCAAAACCTGCCTGTCTTCTTCTGCCTTGACCGGGCGGGAATTGTGGGCGCTGATGGCCCCACCCACCAGGGGATGTATGACATCGCCTATCTGCGCTGCCTTCCCAACATAGTGTTGATGGCACCCAAAGATGAGGCAGAGTTGCAGCAAATGGTGGTGACGGGAGTGAATTATACCGATGGCCCGATTGCGATGCGGTATCCTCGCGGCAACGGCTACGGCGTTCCCTTGATGGAAGAAGGCTGGGAAGCTTTGCCCATCGGTAAGGGAGAAATTTTGCGGCAAGGGGATGATGTGCTGATGGTAGGCTATGGTTCAATGGTTTACCCAACCATGCAGGTAGCTCAAATTCTGAGCGAACATGGGATAGAAGCCACTGTGATCAATGCCCGCTTTGCTAAGCCTCTTGATACTGAGTTAATTTTGCCCCTTGCCAAGCAAATTGGTCGGGTTGTGACGCTAGAAGAAGGCTGCTTGATGGGCGGCTTTGGGAGCGCGATCGCGGAGTCTCTCCTAGATAATAATGTCGTAGTGCCTGTGATGCGAATTGGCGTACCCGATGTCTTAGTAGACCACGCCACGCCAGATCAGTCTATGGCAGAATTGGGATTGACACCGCCGCAAATTGCCGAAAGAGTCCGAAAATCTTTTAGCCCTCAACTGTCAGCAGTTGGCGGTTAAGAAGGTTTTTTAACGCAAAGGGAAGCGCAGAGCAATGCAAAGGTTCTTAGCGTTACTCTGCCATTACCTCAGTGACCCTTTGCGTTAAATCTTTGATTTTGCATCCCACACTAACTACCCAACTGATATGTCTATCACCAACCAAGTTTATCCGGTTATTTGGAACCAAGACCGCGTTTTATTAATCGACCAAAATCGCCTTCCCAACGAGTACACATTTGTGGAAATTACCTGCTCTGAGGATATGGGGCAGGCGATTAAAACTATGATTGTGCGAGGCGCACCTGCAATTGGTGTTGCTGCTGCTTATGGAATGTATTTGGGAGCAACGGAAATTCAAACCGAAAACCGGGATGAGTTTTTGACTAAGTTAGAGCAAATTGCTCAGATGTTGCGTCAAACTCGTCCAACTGCGGTTAATTTATTTTGGGCGATCGCGCGAATGATGAGAACCGCCTACGAGTCCATAGGAACCGTAGCAGAAATCAAAGCCATTTTACTAAAAACTGCTCAGACGATTAATTCCGAAGACTTGCAAACCTGTCAGGCAATTGGCGACAACGGTTTAAAAGTTTTACCCTCCAACCCTGATAAACTAACTATTCTTACTCATTGCAACGCCGGAGCATTGGCAACCGCAGGTTATGGCACGGCATTGGGCGTGGTGCGTTCTGCATGGCGCGAGGGGCGTTTGATGCGAGTCTTTGCCGATGAAACCCGCCCTCGTTTACAGGGTGCCAAACTTACAGCCTGGGAATGCGTCCAAGAAGGCATCCCCGTCACTGTCATTACTGATAGTATGGCGGCTCATTGTATGAAACAAGGTTTAATTCATGCTGTCGTCGTCGGTGCTGACAGAATTGCCGCTAATGGTGATGCGGCTAATAAAATTGGCACCTACAGTTTGGCATTGGTGGCTAAAGCTCACAACGTTCCTTTCTTTGTAGCAGCACCTCTTTCAACGATTGATTTTGAGTTATCTTCTGGCGAGGAAATCCCTATTGAGGAGCGCGATCCGGCTGAGATTTATAAAGTTGGGGATACCATTCTCACTCCCGCAGGCGTAGAGTTTTATAATCCTGCTTTTGATGTCACTCCTGCTGAATTAATTTCAGCAATTATTACAGAACATGGTGCAGTTGCCCCTGCTGAGTTAAAACATTTTCGGGAAAAGCAATTGGTTTAGAGCTGTATGTTAGGTTTCGCTTAACCCAACCAAGGGATTAAATGGTTGGGTTTTAGTTACTTTAACCTCATATCTTGCACCAGGCGGTTGCAACGGCAGCTACACAAACGAAATCTGACGAGATCAGGTTACAAAACCGTTGATTTTCAGTTAGGCAATACAGGTGGGCTGGGAATGTAATAGCTCTAATAATTCTATTTTGAGAGCTTGGTGCAAGATGTGATTTAACCCTACCTAAATTTACTTTTAACAATTACACTTCTGCTAAAAATTTATTAATTTGACTTTGCATTTTTTCTTGTAATAGTTGTGCTTGTCGATAAGCAACTGTTCTCTCTTCTCTTACAGAAGTTTCTGGCTCTGGAGTATCTTCTATTGACCAAGTTTTATACATAGGTTGAACATAATAACGCAACTTGGTTCTCATCGCCCAAACGCCCATTGAGGGGAAGAGAATGAAGGCAAACATTAAAAAAGAAATAGGCAAGAAAGGTAGATAGAAAACTCTGGCTAACTTTTTAAGATTAACAGCCCAAGGATGTAAAGATTCATTACCAATACAAACAACTGGCAGAACTGGAATTTGGTAGCGATCGCTTAATCTAATAAAACTGGGATGAAACGTTTCTAGCTGATAGCGCTTTCGCCAACCTTTCCCAGGCCCGCGCAAACCCTCCGGCGCATAAAGTAAAATTGTTTTCTGGGCAATTGCCGCTTCAAAATCATCAGCTTGAGCTTTTACACCACCCAGAACGTTTGACCATCCGGGAGGTAGCCACCAAATCACCCAAGGATGCTCAAATAAGGATATACCCGCAAGCGATCGCATACTCCATCCCCGTGTCTGACTCAAGAGCGTACCTAATACTAAGATGTCCCAAGGGAAGGACATCCCAGCATGGTTCATCGCTACAATTAATGGGCCTGTCTGAGGCAAATTCTCTAGTTCTTGTAGCTCTCCTTGAAAATAGTATTTCACAATAGGAGCGAGAACTTCATCTCGAAAAGCTTGCTGATAATTGGGGTCGAACTGCCCTTTTGAAAAGCGCGGAGAACGGCAACCAAGACGTACCCAACGAATCAGCAACGCTAGATAAAATCCCCCAGGAATCAAAAATAATCCATACTCCAACCAATTCCAACCATCAGGATCTACATGATAGTGTTGCCAGTGACGGTTGAATAAAATCAGCCAGCCTGGAGGATACCACAGACAAAACCAATCGAACCAATTCCATCGATAATCTTGAGAACACTTAGCCATGCCATCCTCAATCTTGACCTTTTCAACATACACCAGCGAGTCACGCTCTTAACAAGCATACGTCTGTTGAGACGATTAGCTATTCAACCAATCTCTGTTTTCTACATTTTGGCAAAACTAACCTGATTCCAGACAGTAAATCGACAAAAAGTTGAAAATATTTTACACAACAAGTAATTTTAAGAATAAACAAATTTAGACTATAGATAGGCTTAGAGTAAATGTACACTTGGCAGGAATTTTTTACTATGTCTATAGAAGCTTGACAAGGGAAGCTGTCTCTAGCACCTTCGCTTTAGCAAATGGCTGACAAAATATTTTTAAAAGCTCAACTGGAAGTAAAGCTGTGCTAGAACCATGTTAGCGATAAGTTTTGTGGATACGGATACCAAACCAAATTTCCAGCAACCAACACATTCGGCTTATCGGCAAATAGCCATTCCAAATTCTGTTAGACAATTCTGAATTTCTTTCCTTGGGAGGATGTTTTTCTATAAAAAAGTAAATTTAATTTACAAATTATATTAAGCGATCACTACTTTACCTGCTCAATATTATTTCCAAATATAACAAAATAATAATTCTTCCGGAAGCACAAGCAACCATAAAGTAGAGCGCATTTTACAACATCATTATTTTGTACCCTTAAATTTAGTACAAGGATAAAAACATGACAACAACCCCCAAACTCATCACCCTCAACTGCTCTGGCGGTATATCATTAGGCGCTTATATGGCAGGAGTTTTTTATGAGCTGACGAAAGAAGCAGTAAAGCCTGAACCTAAAGTCATCATTGATATTATCACAGGCTCCTCAGCGGGGGCAATGTCGGGCGCGATCGCTGCCTACTGTCTACTAAATGGAAACGTAGCGCCACCATCTAAATACATAAACTTGGAAAAAATTACCGATGAAGCGCATAAAAGCCCGTTATATCAAGCCTGGGTTGAACAAGCTGATATTGAACAAATAGACAGCTTTGCTGTGATGCTATCTAGTTTCAAAGATGGATACAAAGCTACTATAGAAAGTTTCGTAGATAGCTTTGAATCTACTTTGGAAAAATACAAAGTTAGCTCTAGCCCAATTCGGAGAGCTATTTTTAAATTATTCAAAAAAAATAAATACTCAGAATCTACTCCCCAACAAAAACGCAATAGAACAAACTTAAGCGTTTTGTCTGGAGAAGCAATAAAGAAAATTGCCCAACTTGTGATAGAGCCGCCGCAAATAACAGACAATACAAAGCCCTTAGCATTGTTGATGACGCTGACAAACTTACAGGGACTTCTGGAGAAAGTAACTCTTGCAGACTCGCAGGGTTTGGTTGAGCAAGAAATAGAAGCGATCGCTAGTTCTGAAACTCGTCAATTTCTTTTTCATTCTAAACTCGACCAAGAAAAGATGAATAAGATGTGGGAGAAAGCCGTTATAGGTGGTAGAGCTTCAGGTGCTTTTCCTATCGCTTTCCCTCCGATTTGGGATCATTCAGATATTACTAGCCACAATCTGAAAAATCTCAGCGATGATTACTTTGCAACTCTTAATCCTAAAATTCTGAAAAAAGAAGGATTAGGAGCTATACCAAGAACCGAAAACAGCGATACAGACTTAATGTTTTTGTACACTGACGGCGGCATTTTAGATGGTTTACCAATTTTGAAGGGAATTGACCTTGAACATGATTTACGTTTAAGAAAGATACATAATAACGGTAACTCGCGTCAACAGTTCCGTCAGGAATTTACGGCACAACAATCCTCAAGCAATACAGAAAGGTTGCACGTTTATATTCGTCCAATTCCTGTGGAGAACTTAAAAAGTGACGAAAGACTAACACAAGGATACTTCCCAATGCTGGAAGTTGGCATAAAGGGGTTAACATTGCCAAAAGCAGAACACGACTCAATGCGACTCAAAGAAATTCAAAAACGGAATGAGTTAGTGCAAGCAAAGCAGGAATTGCTAGAAAAGCTCCAATATCAGGGTGTTGAGAATATAACCCAGATCAAGGAAAAGCTGGAGGAATCGATACCTTATCGACACGTTAATCTTCGCCCGATTACTCCAGCAATTATTGGCAAAATTGCTGAACCAGAAAAGCATCCAAATCTGAGCCGACTGAAACCAATCTATGCAAATCTACCAAACAATATTCAAGTTTCGCTTCAGGAAGGAAGCGCAGCGGCATTATTAGCTTCAGATTTTCTGGGTGCTTTCGGGGGATTTTTCGATAAACGCTATCGCGATCATGATTTTATACTAGGTCGAATCTGCGGTATTACCTGGCTGCACGAACACTGTAATGTAGAAATTTCCGAAGCAGAAATTGAGGAGTTGGTCAGGGATGCCCAGAAGTATCTTCTTGATAAAGATCCTCAACCCGCAGATTTGAAGTTTAGTCAAAAGATTAGAATTGCCAGGATGGGTTTACGCGCTCTGCGAATTGTGGTAACAGAGTCAAAAATTATTGGTTTGGCTTGGCTTTTCGTTTTGGGAGTTGTGAAACTTTCAGCGATTTTATTACTGGCAATTCTGGAGATTTTGGCAACTTTATTTATCGGTTTAACCGATATGGTTGAGAGAATGCACAAGATGATGTTTGGGAATGGAAGCTGAGAAATCTGTTGTCGGCCAAAGCAAGGGCGGGGAAGATGCCCACCCTACAATAGATAAGGCTTATGGCGTTGCTGAAAGGATAATGTTATTTATAGACTAAAATAATTGACCTGTCTCACCCTTGTCTAAGATGAAATGCCCAAAGTGTAACGCAACTGAGGTATCTAAGAACGCTCACCGTAAAGGTAGGCAGTGCTACAAATGCAAGCACTGTGGTCGCCAGTTCCTCGACCATTACCGACCTTGGCAGTATTCCAACGATGTCAAGCAACTGTGTCTGAAAATGT